>NZ_JBSGFD010000238.1:0-11779 GCF_053603215.1 Kitasatospora sp. NPDC004240
TTCGCCGTGGCCAGGGTGTTCCACGGCGAGGCCTGGCTGCCGTCGCCGTTCGAGGCGGCCGAACAGTCCAGGTACCGGGCGATCGGCCCGGCCGCCGACGCGGACGGCAGGACGGGGACGGTCAGCGCCGTCGCGGTGAGCGCGACGAACACGGCACGTCTGAGGGTGGGGGTGACGAACATGAGGGGCTCCCGAGGTGGGGGAGGGAGATGAGAAGTGGGGTGAGGACCCGCCCGCACAGTAGGACGGCCATCTGATCGCGTCAATCCATACGGATCGAAATCGTCGCGAATCGATCGAACGATCAATCTTGGGTCATTTGTCTTGACCCGCCCGGAAGGCCGCCCTACGGTTCGAGCGCGGGTCGCCGTGTCACGGGCCTTCCACCCGCCTCCTCCTTCGGCCCCCGCTCCGTCGCGGGCTCCCCCACCCCACAGAGGACCGCTCCCATGCGCCTACGCCGCCTCCTGCCACCGTGCCTCACGGCCGGTGCCGTGCTGGCATCCCTGCTGGCACTACCCCCCGCCGTCACCGCCGCCACGGCCGAGGCACCCCAGGTGTCCTTCGTCAGCCCGGCCGCGGGTACGCTCACCGGCACCGTCGACATCGAGGTCGACGCCCCGCCGACCACCACCGCCGTCCGCTTCTCGATGGACGGCATCGCCTTCTCCGAGCTCACCGACCGGTACGCCAAGTCGCAGAAGGCCGCCCCGGTCTGGCGCACCGCCACCGACGCCGCCTGGTTCCCCCCGGGCGCCCACACCCTGACCGCCGAGGCGGTGACCCCGTCCGGGACGGTGACCGCGACCAGGTCCGTCACCACCGTGCGTCCGGCCGACCCGGCCGGGATCACCACGCTCAACGGCTCCTGGCGCTTCGCCGTGGACAGCGAGCTCGCGAGCGGCGCCCTCGACGGAACGGCCCCGCCCGCCGTCCAGCCCGGCTTCGACGAGGCCCCCACGACCGCGGTGCTCGTGCCCGGCACCTTCGGCACCGTCCGGGACGAGTGGAACGCCGAGGCCGGGCACCGGGCCGTCTACCGCAAGCAGGTGGACCTCGGCACCAAGGGCGCGCAGCGGGTCCAGTTCGTCTTCGACGGCTGCTACTTCGCGTGCACGTACTACCTGAACGGCACCCAGGTCGGTTTCTCGCGGGCCGGCCACCTGCCCCAGCGCGTCGACGCCACCACGGCGGCCCACGACGGCGTCAACACCCTGGCGGTGGTGGTCGACAACCGGCAGAGCACCATCAGCGCGTTCAGCACGACCGCGCTGTACTGGCAGTACGGCGGCCTGATCCGGGACGTCCGGATGGAGCGGACCGAGGCCGCGGCGATCGCCGGTGTGACCGCCGAGGGCGATCCCGCCGACGGGAAACTGACGATCCGGGCACAGGGCACCAACACCGGTTCCTCCGCCGCCACGGTGACGGTCGCGCTGAAGGTCCAGGCGCCCGGCGCGAGCACCGCACTGATCGACACCACGGCCGCGCTGACCGTTCCGGCCGGCGGGGGCGACGCGCAACCGGTCACCCTGACCGTCCCGTCGCCGCAGCTGTGGAGCCCGGCCGACCCGAAGCTGTACACGCTCACGGTGACCCCGCCCGCCGGGCGCGGGCAGCCCGCCACGCTGCACCCGGCGTTCCGGAGCGTGACCGTCTCCGGCGGCGACGTCAGGATCAACGGAACGGTCGTCTCCGGGCTCAAGGGCTTCAACCGGCACGTCGACTACCCGGGCCTCGGCCGCAGCGAGCCCGACGGCCTGGCCGTGCGCGAGCTGCGCGAGTTCCACGCCAAGGGCTTCCGCATCCTGCGGCCCGGCCACTACGCGGCGACCCCGGCCCTGCTGGAGGAGGCCGACCGGCTCGGCATGCTGATCGTCAGCGAGATCCCCGTCCAGCAGATGACCGGCACGGCACTCGCCACCGCGCCGGTGCAGGCCTTCGCCAAGGACCAGCTCAAGCGGATGATCGACCGCGACCGCGGCCACCCCAGCGTCATCATCTGGTCGGTCGGCAACGAGAACAACACCACCAACGACAACGGCGCCAACTACGTCAAGACCATGATCGACTACGGCCGGACGCTCGACGCCAAGCGCCTCTACACCGAGGCCAACAACAAGTTCACCAGCAGCAAGGCCTACGGCTACGAGGACGTCATCCTGCCGAACATCTACTACGGCTGGTACGGGTCACGCGACATCTCCGAGCTCGCCGCCACGCTCGACGACATCCAGAGCGCGGCGGGCGGGAAGCCGCTGATGATCAGCGAGTACGGCGCCGAGGCCGTCAAGGACCGCGTCGGGTACGTCCGCGGCACGGAGTACTACCAGGGTCTGGTGATCGACGAGTACAACCGGCTGGCCGGCTCCCGGCCGCACACCCTGGGGCTGATGGTCTGGTCGGCCGCCGACTTCCTGGTCTCCTCCGGCTGGACCGGCAGCAACCCCGAGCCCGCCCCGCCGTACAACGCCAAGGGCATCCGCGACCACTTCCGGGAGCCCAAGCTCGCCTGGCGGGTCATGTTCTCGCCGGTCCGCATCCGGACGCTCGCACCGGTCTCCGTCCCGGCGGCGCAGCAGACGTCCGTGACCGTCCCCGTCACCGTCGACGACGTCTCCGGGCACGGCGCCTCCGGCACGATCCAGGTGACGCCGCCGTCCGGGTTCACCGCCGGCCAGGCGCAGCCGTTCACCGTCGCCCCGGGCGGCAGCACCGTCCTGCAGGTCACGCTCACCGGGCGGATGCTCGCCGAGGGCACCGAGGCCTCGCCCGGTCTCGTCCGGGCCGTCATCGACGCGGACACCGAGGCGCAGCCGCGGCCGCTGAACCTCACTCCCGGCGGCGCCGCGCCGGCCCTCGACGCCGGTACCGACACCAGCGCCGTCACCCCGGGCTACCAGGCGCTCGGGCCGGCCACCGCGTACAGCACCACCACCGGCTTCGGCTGGACGGGCGGTGCGCCGCAGTCCCGCGACCGGATCAGCCCCGACCAGCTGCGGGCCGACTTCGCCACCGACACCGTGAAGCGGACCCTGCGGATCACCGTCCCGGCGGGCAGCCACACGCTGTACGTGCTGGTCGGCGACAGGCAGTACGCCGCGGACCCGCAGAGCGTGGCGGTCAACGGCACGACGGTGATCACCACGCCCCTGATTCCCGCGGGCACGTTCCGCTGGTACGCGGCCCCGGTGAGCGGGGGCACGGTCGACGTCTCCTTCACCCCGGGGGCGGCGGGCACGTACTGGAAGGCGTCCGCCGTCGTGGTGGTCTGACGGCCGCTGCGGTGCCCGGGCCGGCGCGCCGGCCCGGGTCTCCCGCGCACCTGTGGTCCGGCGTCCGGCGGGGCGTCGGACCACAGGCGCCTGCGCGGCGTGCCCGGGCCCCGCGCCGGCCGAGGCACGAACGCCGCGGCCCCGGGAGAAATCCGGGGTGTCCGCCCTCTAGCCAGAGCGGGATCGTATATCGAATACTTGCGTCAACCCCGACGGCACGGGCCCCACACCCCGGCGCCGTCGCCCCCGCCTCCACCACCCTGGAGCCCCCTTGTCCGGTTCGCCCTCCCCCGTCGGCCGTCGATCGGTGCTGCGCGGCATGCTCGCCGCCGGCGCCGCGGCGAGCATGCCGCAGCTCGTGAGCCTGACCAGCGCCCAGGCCGCCGGCATCACCACCGGCAGCTACGCGATCCGCTACGACCAGGCCGCCAGGCAGACCATCCTCGGCCTCGGCTTCGAGATCCAGTCCGACTCCATCGGCTCCGACAACAACGGCCTGCCCGACCTGGTCAGCGGCGTCCCGTACGACCTCACCCCGGCCGAACGCACCCGCTTCTACCAGCAGATGCTCAGGGCCGGCCGCACCGACCGCGGATTCCGCTACTGCCGCCTGGCCATGGGCCTCTACCACCGCGGCCTGACCGCCGACCGCAAGCGCTTCGTCGACCGCTACGCCGGCCAGACCGCGCTGCTGGCCGAGATGTGCCGCGAGGCCGGCGTCGAGGGCCTCGCCGTCGAGTACTGGTCCCCCGCCCCCGGCTGGAAGACCAACGACAGCCTCGTCGGGAAGACCGCCGCGGCCAACAGCCTCACGGCCGGCATCGACCTCGCGGCCTTCGGCGACGCCCTGGTCGACGACCTGCGGTACCTCACCGACCAGGGCCTGCGCATCTCCTACTGGGGCCTGCAGAACGAGCCCGAGTTCAACACCTCGTACTCCTCCTGCGTGTACTCCCCGGACCAGTACCTGGCCGCCTTCAAGGCCGTCGCGCCCAAGATCCGCGCGGCCCACCCCGGGGTGCGGATCCACGCCGAGAGCCTGAAGGGCTGGACGGGATCCATCGGCCAGAAGCTGACCGCCTCGCCCGAGGCCATGGGTCTCGTCGACGCCTGGACCTTCCACCGGATCGGTTCCGACAGCACCCAGCAGATCACCACGGACTTCCGTTCCGGCGCCCGGGGGAAGCCCGTCTTCAACAACGAGTTCGAGTACCTCAGCGGCGCCATGTCCGACTGGCGCTGCATCAACACCGCCCAGTCGATCATGAACTGGATGACCTTCCAGGACTCCCCCACCTGGTGGTGGCTGCACGCCCTCAAGCCCACCACCAACGCCGAGTCCGAGCGCTACGGCCTCGGCTTCTGGCGGCCCCCGAGCGACACCGACTTCAGCCACCACCCGCAGATCCAGGCCGGCCACTGGGCCTTCAACCCCCGCAACTGGAACGCCGTCTCGGGCTTCGTGAAGTACATGCCCTGGGACTCCGTCCGGTACCACGTCGACGAGCCCCGCCACACCGACGGCTCGTACTACTCCGAGCACCGGATCATGGCCTGGAAGACCACCTCCGGCAAGCCCGTCTTCGCCCTCACCAACCGCTCCGCCACGGAGGCCTTCACCTACACCGTCGACACCCGGACCGCCGCCGGCTTCCAGGGCCGGCGCTACGGGCCCGCCACCAACGACCAGGGCGTCGGCACCAAGACCGGCCCCACGCTGGAGATCACCGTCCCGCCGCTGTCCGTCGAGTTCTGGATCCGCACCCCCTGAGACCGGTACCGGGCCGGGCGGAGCGCGCCGACCCCCCTCCGCCCGGCCCGGTACCGCACCACCCCGCCCGCACCATCCCGCCCTGCACCCCCCCTGTACGAAAGGACCGGTGATCACGGATGCTCCGCAACGGTCTCGAACCCTGGCACCTGCTGATCATGGTGGCCGTCGTCCTCCTGCTGTTCGGCTCCAAGAAGCTGCCCGACATGGCCCGCGGCCTCGGGCGGTCGATGCGCATCCTCAAGGCCGAGACCCGGGCCCTGCGCGAGGACGAAGCCCAGGGCGGCGTCCGACCGGAGGAGTACGGCCCGGAACCCGAACGGCCGAGGGCCGTCGAGTCGGCCGACACCACCCGGATCGCCGAGGCCCACGACGACAGCACCCGCGCCCGTTCCCACTGACCGGCCGCCGCCGGACACGCCGGCCCCGGCCACCCCCACGGGCGGCCGGGGCCGTCCGCTGTCCCCGTTGCAGTCCCATATCGTCAGCCGGGCGCCGGGGGTGGCGGAGCCCTTCGGTACGTCGATGCAGCGTCCGCTGCCGGCTCCGTTGAGCACACCCGCGTTGAGCACGGGCGTGTTCCCGCCGGAGAGCCGGAACACGGCGGTGGCGTGCGCCGGCAGCGTGGCGGTGATGGTTCCCGTGGTGCTCCCGGTCCCTCCGCTCCACAGGTCTGTCAGGGTGTAGGAGGAGGCGCCGGATTTGCCGACCGTGCCGACGGTGGTGGTGATGGTGGCCGGGGAGTCGCTCTCGTTGAACAGCGCCACCGCGACATCGCCGTTGGCCAGCGGTTTGGCGAGCACGTTGTGCCCGCCGGTGGAGGAGACCAGGTGGGCCTGGCGGCCGAGTGGGTCCTGGTTCACCGCGATCACACGGGTGTTGGTGAGGATGGCCAGGGTTTCGGCGCTCGCTTCGGTGATGTCGTTGCCTGCCAGGAGGGGGGCGGCCATCATCGACCAGAGACTGAAGTGGGTGCGGTCCTCGGTCGCTGACATGCCGTTGCCGACCTCCAGCATGTCCGGGTCGTTCCAGTGCCCGGGACCGGCGTAGGCCCCGAGGCCGACGTTGCCGTGGAAGATCGACAGGACGCTGGAGTAGGAGACCTGGATGTCACCGGTGGTGCGCCACATGCTGCCCGTGCCCGCTCCCCAGAGCCATGGCGATTCGCGGCCCCAGTTGCACAGGCTGAACAGGATCGGCCGGCCGGTGGCCCGCAGTGCGTCGCGCATCGCGGTGTAACGGGGCCTGGAGGGGAGGCCGTTGTTGTTGCAGTTGTCGTACTTGAGCAGGTCGACGCCCCAGGAGGCGAACAGCGCGGCGTCCCGGGTCTCGCGCCCCAGGCTTCCCGGTAGTCCGGCACAGGTCCTGGTGCCCGCGTCCTCGTAGATGCCGAGCTTGAGGCCGAGCGCGTGCACGTGGTCGGCGACGGCGGCGATGCCGTTCGGGAACTTCACCGGGTCCGGCACGAGGTTGCCCGCCGCGTCACGGCTCGGCGCCGTCCAGCAGTCGTCGATGTTCACGTAGGTGCAGCCCGGCCGCCTGCATGCCGTTGCGGTGCATCGCGTCGGCGGAGGCTTTGATCAGCGACTCCGACACGTTGCAGCCGGTCGCGTTCCAGTTGTTGTAGCCCATCGGGGGTGTGGGTGCGATCGACTCGTCCGCCGTCGCCGTCGCCGTCGTCGCCGTCGCCGTCGTCGTCGTCACGGCAGCAGCGGACGCGGGTCCGCTCGCGGCTGCGCCCGGGGACGCGGAGGTCAGTGCGGCGGCGGGGACCGCCGGGACGAGCAGTGCGAACGCGGCGAGGGCGGCGAACGCGGAGGTCTTGCCGCGCAGCGCGGACCGGGCCGAGTGCCTGGCGGGCATGGGGGCTCCCTGGTGGGTGGCGTGCGAGGAGGTTGGGTGCGGCCAAGCATGCCTGTTCGATAGAGGAGACTCTTGTTTGCATCTGTTCGTCAATAGGCATGCACGAAAAGCGTCTTGACGATCACATGACACTGTCTTGCCGCCGGCGCCGGGTGGTCGGAGTGGCGCTCGGGCGGGACAAAGTGGGGAACGAGATCCACAACTCTGCTGCTCACCAGGGTATTTGACGCTGCGTCTTGACATGACGCCACGAACCCGTAACGGTATGTCGCATACCGTTTGACGGTCGACGCGCCCAAGGCTGCCCTGTTGCATGCCTTTGATATTTGTTGGTTCTTCGCGACCGCCCGGTGTCAGCGACCCGCGAGAGGTGCTCGCCACGTCGTTGCGGTCGACCCGATCACCGGACGGCCCGCCGAAGCGGACACCCGGAGCGGCGAGCAGGCCCGAGAGGTCGCCGCGTCCACGCCGACACCCCGGACCGATCGTCGCCGGCCAGGAACAGAACGATCCGCCAGGAACCGGACAGGGAGCCTGTCATGCCCCACGAACGAACGCCCGTGCACCCGCCGCCGGACGGGAGGCGGGTGCACCGCACCCGCGCCGTCGTGCTCGCCGTCCTGCTCGCGATGGCAGCGGCCCTCGGCGGCGGGCCCGTCGCGTCCGCCGAGCCGGACCCTCCGGCGACGGCGGTGAGCGCGACCCGGGCCCCCGCCGCCACCGGCAGCCATACCGTGACCTACGACGGCTACTCGATGATGATCGACGGCCGGCGCACCTACATCTGGAGCGGTGAGTTCCACTACTTCCGGCTTCCCAGCCCCGACCTGTGGCGGGACGTCCTCGAGAAGCAGAAGGCGGCGGGCTTCAACACCGTCTCGCTCTACTTCGACTGGGCCTACCACTCCCCCAAGCCGGGCGTCTACGACTTCACCGGCATCCGCGACGTCGACCGGCTGCTCGACCTCGCGGACGAACTGGGCCTCTACGTGATCGCCCGCCCCGGCCCGTACATCAACGCCGAGGTCGACAGCGGGGGCTTCCCGGCCTGGGTGGACACCCTGCCCGGTCACGCCCGGGGGACGAACCCCGCCTACCTGGCGGCCGCCGACGAGTGGCTCGCGAAGATCGACCCGATCATCGCCCGCCACCAGCTCACCGACGGACGCGGCACGGTGATCGCCTACCAGGTGGAGAACGAGTTCTACCAGAACGACGCGGCGGGCCGGGAGTACATCGCGCACCTGGCCGAGGGGGCCCGGGACCGCGGCATCACCGTCCCGCTCACGGGCAACCACAACGCGCGCTTCACCGAGGGCGTGGGCGCCCTCGACATCGACGGCGTGGACTCCTACCCCCAGGGCTTCAACTGCTCGTCGCCCGACACCTGGAAGGGCGTCCCGGACGTCTCCTACGGGCACGCGCCCGGCCGACCGCTGTTCACGGCGGAGTTCCAGGCCGGCTCCTTCGACCCGTGGGGCGGGCCCGGCTACGACAAGTGCCGCCAGCTGATCGGGTCCCAGTTCGCCGACGTCTTCTACAAGCAGAACATCGCGGTCGGCGCGACCATGCAGAACCTCTACATGGCGTACGGCGGCACCAGCTGGGGATGGCAGGCCGACCCGAACAAGGTCTACACCTCGTACGACTACGGCGCACCGATCACCGAGACCCGGCAGCTGACCGACACCTACCGGCAGGACAAGCTGATCGGCTACTTCCTGCAGAGCGCCGCGCCGCTCACCAAGACCGACCGGGTGGCCGCCGGGCGGCCCAGCGCCACCGGGGTCACCGAGACCGTCCGGATCAACCCCGACGACACCACCCAGTTCCACGTGCTGCGGCAGACCGACGCCACCTCGACGAAGAAGGTCGACACCCGGATCGCGCTCGACCTCGGCGCCCAGGCCTACACCGTGGACGACCAGGGACCGCAGGCCGCCTACGGCGACGGCTGGACCCACGTGGGCCACCGGGAGAGCTACACCGCCGACGAGTTCCGCCAGACCGAGTCCTGGACCGACAGGGCGGGGGCCGACGTCACCGTGCGCTTCCGCGGCACGGCCGTACGCTGGATCGCCTCCACCGCCGCCAACCACGGCCTGGCGGACGTGTACCTCGACGGGACCCTCGCGGCCACCGTCGACGGCTACTCCGCCGGCACCGTCTCCCAACAGGTGCTCTGGTCGAGGAACGGGCTCACCGACGGCGAGCACACCCTGCGGATCGTGGCCACCGGGCGCAAGAACGCCTCCGCCAAGGGCACCTTCGTCGCGGTCGACGCCGTGGACGTCCCGGGCCCGGCCGGCCGGGTCTACCCGACGGTGCCGCAGGAAGCGGGCACCGCCATCTCGCTGAACGGCCGCCAGTCCAAGACCCTGGTCGCCGACTACCCGCTCGGCGCGAGCCGCCTCCGGTACTCCACCTCGGAGGTCCTCACCCACGCCCGGATCGGCGGACAGGACGTGGCGGTCCTGTACGGCGACCGCGGACAGCCGGGCGAGACCGTACTCGCCGCACCGGCCCGGCCGACCGTCCAGGTGCTGGCCGGCAGCGTGCGCAGCACCTGGGACCCGGCCACCGGGGACCTGCGGCTCAACTACACCCACGACGGCCTCGCCCGCGTCCTGGTGACCGGCGGACCGCAGCCGCTCCTGCTCCTGCTCGGGGACCGGGCGGCGGCCGGGGACTTCTGGCGGGCCGACACCTCCGCCGGCCCGGTGCTCGTACGCGGCTCCTCCCTGCTGCGCTCGGCCTCGTTCGACGCCGGCACCCTGGCGCTCACCGGGGACAGCGCGCAGGCAGGGCCGATCGAGGTGTTCGGACCCACCGCCACGGCCACGACCTGGAACGGCGCCGCGCTCGCCCTGCGGCCCGGAACCGGCGGCTCACGCGCGGGCGACCTCGCGGGACCGGCCGCGGTGAGCCTGCCCGCCCTCACCGGCTGGAAGCGGCAGGCGGAGAACCCGGAGGCCCGGGCCGACTTCGACGACCGCACCTGGCGGACGGCCGACCGGCAGTCCTCGAACAGCACCACCACGCCCGTCACCAAGCCCGTACTGTTCGCCGACGAGTACGGCTTCCACCACGGCGACGTCTGGTACCGGGGGCACTTCACCGGCACCGCCGGCACCACCGGCGTGAGCCTTTCCGCCCTCACCGGCAAGGCCGGCGTCCACTCGGTGTGGCTCAACGGCACCTTCCTCGGCAGCGCCCCGGAAGGCACCAGAACCTTCGCCTTCCCGGCCGGGAGCGTCACCGAGGGCCGGGACAACGTCCTCGCGGTGCTGGTGGAGAACTCCGGCCACAACGAGGACTGGTACGTCAACGACGCGCACAAGCAGGCCCGCGGCCTGACCGGTGCCAAGCTCACCGGGACCGGCACCCCGCCCGTGCTCACCTGGCGCGTCCAGGGCGCGCTCGGCGGGCAGGACCCGGTCGACCCGGCCCGCGGCCCGATGAACACCGGCGGGCTGTACGGCGAACGCTCCGGCTGGTCGCTGCCCGGGTTCCCGGACGGTGGCTGGAGTCCCACGACGCTGCCGGACCGGACGACCAACCCCGGCATCACCTGGTACCGGACCACGGTCGACCTCCACCTGCCGAAGGGCCAGGACACCTCGCTGGGGCTACGGATCACCGACGACCGCTCCCGCCACTACCGGGCACTGGTCTTCGTCAACGGCTGGCAGTTCGGCCGCTACATCAACGACCTCGGCCCGCAGACCCGCTTCCCGATCCCGGGCGGGATCCTGGACGGCGACGGAACCAACACCATCGCCATCGCGGTGTGGAACACCGACACCGCGGGCGGGGGCCTGGGGAAGGTCGAACTGGAGTCGTACGGCACCCTGCTGTCCCCGCTCACGACCGCCCGGGTGAACGCGCCCGGCTACGAGGCAGCCGGCGCCCCCGTGAAGCCGGCCCGGCACCCGGGTACGGCGTCCGTCGGCACACCCGTGACACCGCGCACCGCAAGCGGCTCGGCCGGGCGCGGCCACCGACACGCAGAAGGGACTCAGCAGACGTAACACGTCATGGCCGCGGCCCGGACGGCTCGCGCCCCTGCCTCCTGGTACACCCTCCACGCCACGTGGGGACCGGCCTCGCCGGTGACACGACAGGCCATGAGGGCGGTCAAGGGGCTCCGGCTCTCCTGACAGCCCCGGACTCGTAGTCGCGGGCGACGCGCCGCCGCCGGGCGGTCAGATTCAGCACCCGCCCTGGACGCACCCTCGCACGCCTGGTGCTCCGTCAGCAGGCACCGCACAAGGCGCCGGCCACCTGATGGTGACCGGCGCCTACACCGTGGTCCTGTGGAACAGCCTCTACCTGAACCGGCGGTCAAGCAGTCGGCCGCAGGCGGTTTCCCTCCCGTCGACGGTTTGGGGCCCGCCTCTCGCCGCTGCAGTTCGACCACATCGTCCTCGGCCGCTTCGCGGCCTTCCGCCCACCGAGGCCGGACAGCCACTGCGAAAGCCGTCGGCGGACAAGTACGAGGACGGCGGCGACCACCTCTGAGGGCGGTCCTGCCGAGCGCCCGGGAGGCAGACGGGAGCGGTCCGGCGGTGCCTGGTGTGCACGGGCGGTTCGTGTCGCGGAGGTCTACGGTGGAGCCGTCGGCGCCGCTTCCGGCGATGCGGTCCCTGCACGGCTGGAGGTTCCTCGGATGCGGGTCGGTGGGACGCCGGGGGCCGGGAGCGGCGCGGGTTCGGTGTTCGTGGGGCGGGACGCCGAGCTGGGGCAGCTGGTGGGACTGCTCAAGGTGCCTCCGGCGGTGGTGATCGTGGAGGGCGAGGCGGGGATCGGGAAGTCCCGGCTGGTGGTGGAGGCGTCCGCGCGGCTGCGCGCCGATGGCGTGACCGTGCTG
>NZ_JBSGFD010000239.1:0-11739 GCF_053603215.1 Kitasatospora sp. NPDC004240
GGCCGGCGGGCGGGGCGCCGAGAAGCCCACCGACCGCCCGGCGGTGCCCGGCGTGCCCGCGCCTCCCGGCGCTCCCCCGGCCGGCGGCTCCCGCAAGGACGAGCCCGCCGCCCGGCTGAACCCCAAGTACCTCTTCGACACCTTCGTCATCGGCGCGAGCAACCGCTTCGCGCACGCGGCGGCGGTGGCGGTCGCCGAGGCCCCGGCCAAGGCGTACAACCCGCTCTTCATCTACGGCGAGTCCGGGCTGGGCAAGACCCACCTGCTGCACGCCATCGGGCACTACTCGCGCAGCCTCTTCCCGGGCACCCGGGTGCGCTACGTGTCCTCGGAGGAGTTCACCAACGAGTTCATCAACTCGATCCGGGACGGCAAGGCGGACACCTTCCGCAAGCGCTACCGGGACATGGACATCCTGCTGGTCGACGACGTGCAGTTCCTGGCCAGCAAGGAATCCACGCAGGAGGAGTTCTTCCACACCTTCAACACCCTGCACAACGCCAACAAGCAGATCGTCCTCTCCTCGGACCGGCCGCCCAGGCTGCTGACCACGCTGGAGGACCGGCTGCGCAACCGCTTCGAGTGGGGTCTGATCACCGACGTCACCCCGCCGGAGCTGGAGACCCGGATCGCGATCCTGCGCAAGAAGGCGATCCAGGAGCAACTCAACGCCCCGGCCGACGTGTTGGAGTTCATCGCGTCCCGGATCACCCGCAACATCCGGGAGCTGGAGGGCGCCCTCATCCGGGTCACCGCCTTCGCCAACCTCAACCGGGCGCCGGTGGACCTGGAGCTGGCCGGGATCGTCCTGAAGGACCTGATCCCGGGCGGTGACGAGGACGCCGGCCCGGAGATCACCGCGCAGCTCATCATGCAGCAGACCGCGGCGTACTTCGGCCTGGGCGTGGACGACCTCTGCGGATCCTCGCGCAGCCGGGTGCTGGTGACGGCGCGCCAGATCGCGATGTACCTCTGCCGCGAGCTGACCGACCTGTCGCTGCCGAAGATCGGCGCCCAGTTCGGCGGCCGCGACCACACCACGGTGATGCACGCGGACCGCAAGATCCGCTCCCTGATGGCCGAGCGGCGCTCGATCTACAACCAGGTCACCGAACTCACCAACCGCATCAAGAGCTAGCCGCCACGGCCGTGCACAGCCCTCCGGAAGGGGCGTCGGGAGCGATCCCGGCGCCCCTTCCGCGCGTCCGGCACCCTTTCCGCGCGTCCGACGGCACGTCCACAGGTGTGCGCCGCGCGTTCCGTGGGCAGGGATGGCCGCGCCGGACGCTCCGACAGTCCGCGGCCCGAGCCGAACATCTGACCAGTGATTCGAACTGGACCGGCGCGCGGGGCCGGAATCCACAGGTCGGGGCCCCTCCCGGCCGTCCACAGGCCTGGGGGCGGGGAGTTATCCAGAATTCCTCCACAGGCGGCCCACCGCTACGCTCTTCGGCGCAGGTCAGGTGCCTGTGGACTTGTGCACAACGGTTATCCACAGGCTGTGGACAGTTGGCGGGCCATCAGGGCGCCCTTCGGGTTATCCACCACTTGTCCCCAGGGAAGCAGGGGTTATCCCCAGGTTCTCCACAGCCTCGTCCACAGTTCGACAACTTTGCCCGCATGTTCATACCCAGGTGTGAAAGCCGTCACGTAATGTTGACCGGCGCCCGTGGATAACCGGGCCCGGATCTGGGGACAGCCCTGGGGATAACCTGTGGATACGCTGGGTGCGCTGTGGGTAACGCTCCGCCGTCCACAGGGAGCCGTGTCCGTCCACAGCCGGGGTCCACAGGTCCTGTGGACAAAAAACCGAGCTTGACCTGCGAAAACAGGGTTATCCACGGTTTCCACAGGCCCTACTACTACCACTACACGTATAGAGCGATGGACTCGTTTGAAAGCGGGTGGGGGGCAAATCTGTGGACAACGCGAACCCGACATCCGTTCGGCTCGCTTCCGCCCGTCTGCCCCGTCTGTCGGTGGAGTACGTCAGACTGTCCTCGGCGACTGGAAGCGGAGCGGCGGAGCTCGGCGGACAGGCGGACCGACGATCAAGACCAGACGAACCAGAGACTTGCGAGCGGGAGCGCTCGATCCAGGAGGCGGTTACCGGTGAAGTTCCGGGTGGAGCGTGACGTCCTCGCGGAGGCGGTGGCCTGGGCTGCCCGCAGCCTCCCGGCACGGCCGCCGGTGCCGGTGCTGGCCGGCCTGCTGCTGACCGCGCAGGAGGGCAGCCTGGCGCTGTCCGGCTTCGACTACGAGGTGTCGGCCCGGGTCGAGCTGGAGGCGGACGTCGAGGAGGCCGGCACCGTGCTGGTCTCCGGCCGGCTGCTGAACGACATCTCGCGCAACCTTCCCAACAGGCCGGTGGAGATCTCCACCGACGGCCAGCGGGTCAGCGTGGTCTGCGGCAGCTCCCGCTTCACCCTGCCGACCCTTCCGGTGGACGAGTACCCGGCCCTGCCGGTGATGCCGACCGCGACCGGCACCGTCTCCGGCGACGTGTTCGCCTCCGCGGTCAGCCAGGCCGCCGTGGCCGCCGGCCGGGACGACACCCTGCCGGTGCTCACCGGTGTGCGCGTCGAGATCGAGGGCGACCGGATCACCCTGGCCGCCACCGACCGGTACCGCTTCGCCGTCCGCGAGCTGCTGTGGAAGCCCGAGCAGCCGGACATCTCCGCGGTCGCCCTGGTGCCCGCCAAGACCCTGCAGGACATCGCCAAGTCCCTGGGCAGCGGCGACAACGTCTCCATCGCGCTCTCCTCGGGCGGCGCGGGCGAGGGCCTGATCGGCTTCGAGGGCGCCGGCCGCCGCACCACCACCCGGCTGCTGGAGGGCGAGTTCCCCAAGTTCCGCAGCCTGTTCCCGACCGAGTTCAGCGCGATCGCGGCGATCCAGACCCAGCCCTTCCTGGAGGCGCTCAAGCGCGTCTCGCTGGTCGCCGAGCGCAACACCCCGGTCCGGCTGAACTTCGAGCAGGGCGTGCTGACCCTGGAGGCCGGCTCGGGCGACGACGCCCAGGCCACCGAGCGGATCGACGCGGACCTGGAGGGCGACGACATCTCGATCGCCTTCAACCCGGGCTACCTGGAGGAGGGCCTCAAGGCCATCGACTCCCCCTACGCCCAGCTGAGCTTCACCACGCCGACCAAGCCGGCCCTGCTGAGCGGCAAGGCCGCGGTGGACGCCGAGGCGGACGAGGCCTACCAGTACCTGATCATGCCGGTCCGCCTCTCCGGCTGACCCGGCCGGCGCCCGCGCCGTCACCCACGGGTCGTGCACAGCCTGTGGAAGGCCTCCCCCGGTCGGCCCGACCGGGGGAGGCCCTCGCGCTTCAGCGCGTAGGCTCAGGGCTGTGCGGCAAGGGCGCCGCCGGCAGGCACGTCACCACAGGTAAGGACTTTGGTCATGGAGCTCGGCCTCATCGGTCTCGGCAAGATGGGCGGCAACATGCGCGAGCGGATCCGCCGCGCCGGCCACACCGTCATCGGCTACGACCGCAACCCTGACATCTCCGACGTCGAGAGCCTGCAGGAGCTCGTCACCAAGCTCCAGGGCCCGCGCGTGGTCTGGGTGATGGTCCCGGCCGGCGCCGCCACCCAGGCGACCGTGGACGAGCTCGCCGAGCTGCTCTCGCCCGGCGACGTGGTGGTCGACGGCGGCAACTCGCGCTGGACCGACGACGTCAAGCACGCCGAGGCGCTGGCCGCCAAGGGCATCGGCTTCGTCGACTGCGGCGTCTCGGGCGGCGTCTGGGGCCTGGAGAACGGCTACGCCCTGATGTACGGCGGCGACGCCGAGCACGTGGCGCGGGTCCAGCCGGTCTTCGACGCCCTCAAGCCGGCCGGCGACTTCGGCGCGGTGCACGCGGGCGCGGTCGGCGCCGGCCACTTCGCCAAGATGGTCCACAACGGCATCGAGTACGCGATGATGCAGGCCTTCGCCGAGGGCTGGGAGCTGCTGGAGGCCGCCCCCGAGGTCACCGACGTGCGCGAGGTCTTCCGCAGCTGGCAGGAGGGCACCGTCATCCGCTCCTGGCTGCTGGACCTCGCCGTCCGCGCGCTGGACGAGGACGAGCACCTGGCCAAGCTGCGCGGCTGGGCCGCCGACTCCGGCGAGGGCCGCTGGACCGTCGAGGCCGCCATCGACCACGCCGTGCCGCTGCCGGCCATCACCGCCTCGCTCTTCGCGCGCTTCGCCTCCCGCCAGGAGGACTCGCCGCAGATGAAGATGATCGCCGCGCTGCGCAACCAGTTCGGCGGCCACGCGGTCGAGTCGAAGTAGTCCCGGCAGGCACCCACGAGCCGGGCCGGTATCCACAGGCCGGGCCGGTATCCACAGGTCGGGCGGGTTTCCACGAGCCCGGCGGGTTTCCACAGGCCGGGCCGGTATCCACAAGAAGGCGGGCGCAGTCCACAGCCATGCACGTCGCGCACCTGTCGCTCGCCGACTTCCGTTCCTACGCCCGGGTCGAGGTGCCCCTCGACCCGGGCGTGACGGCCTTCGTCGGCCCGAACGGCCAGGGCAAGACCAACCTGGTCGAGGCGATCGGCTACGTGGCCACCCTGGGCAGCCACCGGGTGGCCACCGACGCCCCGCTGATCCGGCTCGGCGCCGAGCGGGCCGTGGTCCGTGCCTCGGTGGTGGAGGGCTCCCGCACCACCCTGGTCGAACTGGAGATCACCCCGGGCAAGGCCAACCGGGCCCGGATCAACCGCTCCGACAACGTCCGTCCGCGCGATGTGCTGGGCCTGCTGCGCACGGTGCTGTTCGCCCCCGAGGACCTCACCCTGGTCAAGGGCGACCCGGGCGAGCGCCGGCGCTTCCTGGACGAGCTGCTGACCGCCCGCGCCCCCCGGCTGGCCGGGGTCCGGCAGGACTACGAGCGGGTCCTCAAACAGCGCAACGCCCTGCTGAAGACCGCCGCGATGGCCCGCAGGTCCGGCGGGGGCAAGGGCGCCGACCTGTCCACCCTGGAGGTCTGGGACGGCCACCTGGCCCGCGCCGGCGCCGAGCTCACCGCCTTCCGCATCCAGCTGGTCAACGCCCTCCGGCCGCTGGTCGCCGCCGCCTACGAGCAGCTGGCCCCGGGCGGCGGGCGGACCGTGCTGGAGTACCGCAGTTCCTTCGAGGGCGAGCTGCCGGGCAGCCGCGAGCAGGCCGAGGAGCAGCTGCTGGACGCGCTGCGGGCGGTGCGCAAGCAGGAGGTCGAGCGCGGCCTCACCCTGGTCGGCCCGCACCGCGACGAGCTGGTGCTGCGGCTCGGCGAGCTGCCCGCCAAGGGGTACGCGAGCCACGGCGAGTCCTGGTCGTTCGCGCTGGCCCTGCGGCTGGCCTCGTACGAACTGCTGCGCGACGATCTCGGGCCCTCCGTCGCGGGCGGGGGACGGCCGGGCGGCGGTGAGCCGGTGCTGATCCTGGACGACGTCTTCGCCGAGCTGGACGCGGCCCGCCGGGACCGGCTGGCCGAGCTGGTCGCCGGGGGCGAGCAGGTGCTGGTCACCGCGGCGGTCGCCGAGGACGTGCCGAAGGCGCTGTCCGGCGCCCGGTTCACGGTCTCCGGCGGCTCGGTGCAGCGGGTCGACGGCTGATCCCGGGGGAGCGCCGACCGTACGGGCGGTGCCCGGTCGAGGGGCCGTCCGGCAGGGGGTGCGGGGGCGGGCCCGGGAACCCGTGTCCGTGGCCTCCCGTACGCTGGACGGCTCACGGTTGTCCACAGCCTGGGGAAAGGAGATCGCCGTGAGCGAGCCGGCGGTGCCGTCCCCCTCCTCCACGTCCTCCCCCGTGTCCTCCCCTCCCGCCGAGCCGACCGGCGCCGACCTGGCGCGCTCGGCGCTGCGGGCCGCCCGGGCACAGGCCCGGGCCCGCGGTGAGCAGGTCCGCGAGAAGCGCGAGGCGAAGCGGCACGGTCTGCGCAGCGGCGCCCGTTCGGACGGCCGGGACCCGGTGCCGCTGGGGGCCGCGCTGAACCGGCTGTTGACCGAGCGCGGCTGGGAGTCCTCCGCCGCGGTCGGCGGGGTGATGGGCCGCTGGGCCCAGATCGTCGGCCCCGACATCGCGGCGCACTGCGAGCCCAAGTCCTACGACGACACCACCGCGGTGCTCACCGTGCAGTGCGACTCCACCGCCTGGGCGACCCAACTGCGCTGGCTGGCACGCCAGTTGGTGGCGAGACTGAACCACGAGCTGGGCCACGGCACGGTTGCGGTGATCAAGGTGCTGGGTCCGACCGCGCCCTCCCGCGGCTACGGCCGGCTCCGGGCCCCCGGGAGCAAGGGGCCGGGCGACACCTGGGGGTGAGCCGGGCCGGCCGCCGGGTCGGCGGATGCAGATCTTCCGGAACCGCTGACGGCCCTTCCAGGCGCCCTGGGCCCCCGGGGCGAGTATCGGGACATGTGCAGAGGGGATTCAGGGCGGTATATCTGCCCTCAGGGGCTGCCAAACGCCCATCTCTGTCAGTCGTACCGGTAGACTGGAAGCCAAACACTGTTGCTAGTGGCAACCGAGTCGAAACGCCGTGGTCGCACGCCTGCCCACACGGGGCGGGGATGCGGCCCGCGCTGTGCCAGAGAGGGCGCTTCGTGGCCGATTCCGGCAACCCCAGCCAGAACACAGACCTGACCGACCAGTCCGAGAAGTCGTACGACGCGAGCGCCATCCAGGTGCTGGAGGGCCTCGACGCCGTCCGCAAGCGCCCCGGCATGTACATCGGTTCGACCGGTGAGCGCGGTCTGCACCACCTGGTGCAGGAGATCGTGGACAACTCCGTCGACGAGGCGATGGCCGGGCACGCCGACCGGATCGACGTGACGATCCTGGCCGACGGCGGCGTGCGCGTGGTCGACAACGGCCGCGGCATCCCGGTCGGCATCATGCCGGGCCAGGGCAAGCCGGCCGTCGAGGTCGTCCTGACGGTGCTGCACGCGGGCGGCAAGTTCGGCAACGGCGGGTACGCCGTCTCCGGCGGTCTGCACGGCGTCGGCGTCTCGGTGGTCAACGCGCTCTCCACCCGCCTCGCGGTGGAGATCCACACCGACGGCCACCGCTGGACGCAGGAGTACAAGGCGGGCGCCCCGACCGCGCCGCTGGTCCGGCACGAGGCCACCGAGCGCACCGGCACCACGGTCACCTTCTGGGCCGACCCGGACATCTTCGAGACCACGGTCTACTCCTTCGAGACGCTCTCCCGGCGCTTCCAGGAGATGGCGTTCCTCAACAAGGGCCTGACCATCGCCCTGTCCGACGAGCGCCCCGAGCACGCGGACGAGGAGGGCGGGCCGCTCTCCGTCACGTACAAGTACGACGGCGGCATCGCCGACTTCGTCGCGCACCTCAACTCCCGCAAGGGCGAGGTCGTCCACCCCTCGGTGATCGACTTCGAGGCCGAGGACAAGGACAAGGCGATCTCGGTGGAGATCGCCATGCAGTGGAACGCCTCGTACACCGAGGGGGTCTACTCCTTCGCCAACACCATCCACACGCACGGCGGCGGTACCCACGAGGAGGGCTTCCGCGCCGCGCTGACCGGCCTGGTGAACCGCTACGCGCGGGACAAGAAGCTGCTGCGCGAGAAGGACGACAACCTCTCCGGCGAGGACATCCGCGAGGGCCTGACCGCGATCATCTCGGTCAAGCTCGGCGAGCCGCAGTTCGAGGGCCAGACCAAGGACAAGCTCGGCAACACCGAGGCCAAGACCTTCGTGCAGAAGGTCGTCCACGAGCACCTCAACGACTGGCTGGACCGCAACCCCAACGAGGCCGCGGACATCATCCGCAAGTCCATCCAGGCCGCCACCGCGCGCGTCGCCGCCCGCAAGGCGCGCGACCTGACGCGCCGCAAGGGCCTGCTGGAATCCGCCTCGCTGCCGGGCAAGCTGAGCGACTGCCAGTCCAAGGACCCGTCCGAGTGCGAGATCTTCATCGTCGAGGGTGACTCCGCCGGCGGCTCCGCCAAGCAGGGCCGCGACCCGCGCATCCAGGCCATCCTGCCGATCCGCGGCAAGATCCTGAACGTCGAGAAGGCCCGGATCGACAAGGTGCTGCAGAACACCGAGGTCCAGGCGCTGATCTCGGCCTTCGGCTGCGGCATCCAGGAGGACTACGACGAGTCCAAGCTCCGCTATCACAAGATCGTCCTGATGGCGGACGCCGACGTCGACGGGCAGCACATCCGCACCCTGCTGCTCACCCTGCTGTTCCGCTTCATGCGGCCGCTGGTCGAGGCCGGGTACGTGTACCTGGCGATGCCGCCGCTGTACAAGATCAAGTGGGGCAAGGACGACTTCGAGTACGTCTACTCCGACCGCGAGCGCGACGCCGTGATCGCGGCGGGCGTGGCCGCGGGGCGCCGGCTGCCGAAGGACGACGCCATCCAGCGGTTCAAGGGTCTCGGCGAGATGAACGCCGAGGAGCTCCGGGTCACCACCATGGACCAGGCCCACCGCCTGCTGCTCCAGGTCACCCTGGAGGACGCCGCCCGCGCCGACGACCTGTTCTCCGTCCTGATGGGCGAGGACGTCGAGGCCCGCCGCTCCTTCATCCAGCGCAACGCCAAGGACGTCCGCTTCCTGGACGTGTGACGCCTGCCCGCAGGCCCCGCACGTACCAGTCCGCGTGAAAGGAAACTGACCACCAGTGGTCGACGACAACCGTCCCGACGCCGAGCAGCCCGAGACCCCCGGGGCCACCGACGGGGGCACCACCCTGCGGATCGAGCCGATCGAGCTCGAGACCGAGATGCAGCGCTCGTACCTCGACTACGCCATGAGCGTGATCGTCAGCCGCGCGCTGCCCGAGGTCCGCGACGGCCTCAAGCCGGTGCACCGCCGCGTGCTGTACGCGATGTACGACGGCGGCTACCGCCCCGAGAAGGGCTACTACAAGTGCGCCCGCGTCGTCGGCGACGTCATGGGCAACTACCACCCGCACGGTGACACCTCGATCTACGACACCGTGGTCCGCCTGGCCCAGCCGTGGTCGCTGCGGATGCCGCTGGTGGACGGCAACGGCAACTTCGGCTCCCCGGGTAACGACCCGGCCGCGGCCATGCGCTACACCGAGTGCAAGATGATGCCGCTGGCCATGGAGATGATGCGCGACATCGACGAGGAGACCGTCGACTTCGCCGCCAACTACGACGGCCGCTCGCAGGAGCCCACCGTCCTGCCCGCGCGCATCCCCAACCTGCTGATCAACGGTGCCACCGGCATCGCGGTCGGCATGGCCACCAACATCCCGCCGCACAACCTCCGCGAGGTCGCCTCCGGCGCGCTCTGGGCGCTGGAGCACCCGGACGCCTCCAACGAGGAGCTGCTGGAGGCCCTGATCGAGCGGATCAAGGGCCCGGACTTCCCGACCGGGGCGCTGATCGTCGGCCGCCGCGGCATCGAGGAGGCGTACCGCACCGGGCGCGGCTCGATCACCATGCGCGCGGTGGTCGAGGTCGAGGAGATCCAGGGCCGCCAGTGCCTGGTGATCACCGAGCTGCCGTACCAGGTGAACCCGGACAACCTCGCGCTGAAGATCGCCGACCTGGTCAAGGACGGCAAGGTCGCCGGCATCGCGGACGTGCGCGACGAGTCCTCCTCGCGCACCGGCCAGCGCCTGGTGATCGTGCTCAAGCGCGACGCCGTCGCCAAGGTCGTGCTGAACAACCTCTACAAGCACACCGACCTGCAGACCAACTTCGGCGCCAACATGCTGGCCCTGGTCGACGGCGTGCCGCGCACGCTCTCGCTGGACGCCTTCATCCGGCACTGGGTCAACCACCAGGTCGACGTCATCGTCCGGCGCACGACCTTCCGGCTGCGCAAGGCCGAGGAGCGCGCGCACATCCTGCGCGCCCTGCTGCGCGCTCTGGACGTGATCGACGACGTCATCGCGCTCATCCGCGCCTCGGAGAGCGCCGAGGCCGCCCGCACGGGCCTGATGGGCCTGCTCTCCATCGACGAGCTCCAGGCCAACGCGATCCTGGAGATGCAGCTGCGCCGGCTGGCCGCCCTGGAGCGTCAGCGGATCACCGACGAGCACGACGAGCTGCAGCGCCGGATCGACGAGTACAACGTCATCCTGGGCTCGCCCGCCCGCCAGCGGGAGATCATCTCCGACGAGCTCACCGCGATCGTCGAGAAGTACGGCGACGAGCGGCGCTCGACCCTCATCCCCTCCGACGGCGACCTCTCCATCGAGGACCTCATCGCCGAGGAGGACATCGTCGTCACCATCACCCGCGGCGGCTACGTCAAGCGCACCCGCTCCGACCTGTACCGCTCGCAGAAGCGCGGCGGCAAGGGCGTGCGCGGCGCGCAGCTGAAGCAGGACGACCTCGTCGACCACTTCTTCGTGACGACGACCCACAACTGGATCCTCTTCTTCACCAACAAGGGCCGGGTCTACCGCGCCAAGGGCTACGAGCTGCCGGACGCCGGGCGCGACGCCCGCGGCCAGCACGTGGCCAACCTGCTGGCCTTCCAGCCGGAGGAGCACATCACCCAGGTGATGGCGGTGCGCACGTACGAGGACAAGCCGTACCTCGTGCTGGCGACCCGGGCGGGCCTGGTGAAGAAGTCCCCGCTCAAGGACTACGACTCCCCGCGCTCCGGCGGCCTGATCGCGATCAACCTGCGCCAGGACGAGGAGGGCCGGGACGACGAGCTGATCGGCGCAGAGCTGGTCTCCTCCGAGGACGACCTGCTGCTGGTCTCCAGGAAGGCCCAGTCGATCCGCTTCACCGCCACCGACGAGGCGCTGCGGCCGATGAGCCGCGCCACCTCGGGCGTGAAGGGCATGTCGTTCCGCGAGGACGACGAGCTGCTCTCGATGAACGTGGTCCGGCCCGGGACCTTCGTCTTCACCGCGACCGACGGCGGTTACGCCAAGCGGACCGGCGTGGACGAGTACCGTGTCCAGGGCCGCGGCGGCTACGGCACCAAGGCGGCGAAGATCGTCGAGGGCCGCGGCTCGCTGGTGGGGGCCCTGGTGGTCGACGCGACCGACGAGATCATGGCGATCACCCTCTCGGGGGGTGTGATCCGCACCAGGGTTTCCGAGGTTCGTGAAACCGGACGTGACACCATGGGCGTCCAACTGATCAACCTCGGAAAGCGCGACGCCGTGGTGGGCATGGCCCGCAACGCGGAGGCCGAGGACGACGAGACGGCGGAGGACGAGGTGGCAGGCACCGAGTCCTCCGAGGTGGGCGAGGGTACGGAGACGGCGGGCGCCGAGAGCGCCGAGGCCTGATCGGTACTGTCGAGGCCGGTACCGTCGTGCCCCGGTGGCGCGGCGGTCCCGGCCGGCGACCGGCTCCGGGCGAATCCGCCGGGGGCCGACCGCCGCGGAAGACAGTGACGAACGACGACGCAGGGCGGTTCCGCCCTGGTGGGAAGTGCGGGAGGACCAGGTGAGTGGAGCCACGGGTGCTGCGGGAGGCGCGGCCGGCGGCCGTCCGGGCGCGGCACAGGGCGGCGTGCCGTACGGCGTGCCGCAGCCGCCGGCCGAGCCCCAGGCCGCGTCCACCTCGCTGATGCCACCGGTCGGCGCGGCGGGCCAGGGCGGCGGCGCGACCTACGGCGGCCAGTCGACGCCGCCCCCGCCGCCGAGCGCCCCGACGCCGGGCTCGGGCGGCTTCTCGCAGCCCACCACGTACGCCAAGGGCCAGCCGACGCCGGCCCGGGGCACCCGGGTGGGCGGCGGCAACACCCCGGCGGGCGGCACGCCCGTGCCCGGCGGCGCGGCGCG
>NZ_JBSGFD010000240.1:0-11617 GCF_053603215.1 Kitasatospora sp. NPDC004240
CGGCGGCCGGACAGAACAACGCGAAGACAGTCCAGCAGGACGTCAGTCAGTGGCAGAGCCACGACCACCGGAACCTGAGTATCAGCATCAATGTCAGTGGCCCGCACTAAAGTCCCGCCATGACTCGTTCCTCCGGAAAGAACCTGTTCTCCACGCTGGGCCGTGTGGTGGTGCTGGTCGCCGATGCCGATGCGGCCCTGGCCTTCTACCAGGATGTCCTGGGCTTCACCGTCTTGCATGACCAGACCACCGGCGGCTACCGCTACCTGCACGTCGGCCTGCCCGGCCAGGAGCCGGTTGGCCTTTGGCTGATGACGGCCACCACGGACCAAGAACGCGAACTGATCGGGAAGCAGTGCGGCGGCCAGCCCCTGCTCGTCCTGTACACCGCAGACCTGGACCAGGTCGGCAAGCAGCTGCGCGACCACGGTGTGCGGGTCTGGGATGAGCGAGAAGACCCCGACAGCCGGTCCCTCCACTTCGCCGATCTGTACGGCAATGTCATCATCGCCGCGCAACTGACCGGGCCCTCGGCGTAGCCACGTATACCGCTCATCCACCGACTCGGCTGGTCCGACTGGCGACGCCGCCGTCAAACCCGATCCCGCACCAGCCACTACCGACGACAAGCCGCACCCCAGGCATGAGGATCACGATCTACAGCTGGGGTATCAGGGAGTTCAGGGTGCCGTTGCGACGCCGGTCGACGCCCACAGGGTGCCGTCTCCGAGGAGTGGCAACCGTGGAATCCGGGCCGGGGACGACTCGCCACGGTGCTCGGCCGGAAACGCAGATACACCGCCCGCCGGGATCAACTCCGGGCACGCCTCCCGGACATCGGGCCCGGCCATCTCCCGACCCATTCCCCCCACCGCAGCGGAAAGGAGTCCGGTCCCGCCGCTCGCGAGGCGGGCCGGACTCCGGCTCGGCCCGGTTCCGCTGTCTGCGGAAGCGCGTTCTCCCGGTGTCAGGTCAGGCGGCCACCTCAGCCGACTCCGGTGACGAAGTTCGGCGCCTACGCGAAGCCTGCCAGGTGCGCCAGAGAAAGACCGGCCAGGCGATCGCCGACGCCAGACCGCCCACGGCGAAGGCCGTCACCAGCAGGTAGGTGAAGCCGCCCTCCGCGGAGAAGACTCCGCCGGCGGCACCGGAGTCCAGCGCCGCGGTCGTCCCTCCGATCCGCAAGGAATCCGGTTCGTCGTAGAGAACGACGTCCGTGCGTGTGGAAGTGCCGTCCGCCGCCTTCCAGTTGCCGTAGAAGTCACAGGACCTGCGGCCGCAGTCCTCCCGCACCGCGGTGAATGTCCCGGTGACTCCGCTGCCGCTGTGCGCCTTCCAGACCGGCACGAGTTCAGGCACGGCCTTGAAAAGGCCGACGAAGGCTATGAAGGGCAGGCCGATCCAAAGGAATACCGACATGCGCCAGTGGCGCTTTGTGGGGGAATCGCTCATGATCGCGGAGCCTACGGCGTGGCCCCGGGTTTCGTGAAACTCCTTCAGCCGCGAATCCCAGCACAAGGCATATTTCGCCCTACGCATTCACGACGATGAGACCGGTCTCACTCAGAAACCCCGTCCTGGAGGGCGGATGGAGACGTCGGGCTGCGGCCCCGGCCTCACTTCTACCAAGTGGTCCGCGAGTTACAGCCGGTCCTCGTCCCCCCTCTTCAACGCTGAAGCGTGGGAAGGAGACCGCGCCCCGGCCTCCTCGGGTCTCTCCAAGTGCCCTCTCCGGCACCCGCCGCCACGTGAACGGTGCGGGCACGCCGCCATTCCGTCCACATGACCGAGTACCACTAGCATCCAGGTATGGGGCGAGCCGTGGACGAGCTGGGCGATGACGAGCGGATGAGCGCGGCCGGGCTGGCGGCGGCGCTGGAGCGGGCGTACCCGGATCGCCGGCCCGGCACCGCCGAAGCCGTCGCGGAGCTCGCCGACGAGCTGCGGGGTGCCGGGATCGAGGACCTGGTGTGGGTGGCCGGGGCTCTGGAGAAGGCCCGGGCGGCGGTGCTCACGTACGAGCAGGAGTGCCCTCCCTCGGCCGTGGACGGGCGGTTCAACCGGGTCGGCCTCGCCCGGGGCGCGCTGCTGATCCGCAGCACGGTCTACCGCGCGCACTGGAACGCCCTCAACGAGGAGCGGTACCCCGGGTACGAGATGTCGGACGCCGAGTACGTCGAGTACGCCGACCGGTTCGGGCTCGGCGGGGACGCCTGAGTTCTCCGTGTGCGCGAGAAGTCGGCCGGTCCGACTTCTCACGCGCGGCCGCCGTGGGCTCAGTCGACGATCAGCAGCCTGGCCCCCGAGGGAGCGCTCGACCGGTGCGCCTCCCGGTCGTCCGCCACCTGATAGCTGCCGCCCGCCCTGGTGGTCACCACCCGGCCGTCGTCCAGCGTCGTGACGAGCTCACCCTCCAGCACGAAGAGGACATGACCCTTGCGGCACCAGTGGTCGGCGACGTAGCCGGCCGTGTAGTCCACCCTGCGCACCCGGATCGCCCCGAACCGCTGAGTGCGCCACAGCGCCTCACCGACCTCCCCCGCATGCCGTTCCACCGGCACACCGTCCCAGTCGGTCGCACTGAAATCGAATCCCGTCATCTCCATCGCGCCATGCTAGTTGGCGCCGTGACAGGTGAGGGTCAATCGGTGGCGGTCTGACGGCGGACCAGCACGCGGGTGGTGCTGCCGTCGTCCTCCGTGATGTCCCGGACGTGCTCGAAACCGATGCGGCCCAGCAGCGTCAGCGAGGCCTCGTTCGACGCGGCCACGGTGGCGTACACCTCGGCCAGTCCGAGGGCGTCGAAGCCGTGGGCGATGACCGCCTCCGCCACCTCGGTCCCCAGGCCGGACCCCCACGCCGTCGGCGCCAGAGCGTAGATGATCTCGTGGCCCCCGACGACGTCGGTCCGCTTGATCTCGGCATGCCCGACCAGCAGGCCGTCGCGACGGACGGCCCACACGTCGAACAGGTCCTGGGCGTAGACCTTCGTGAAGATCCGCCCGAACAGGGCCCGGTCCTCCGCCTCGGAAGCGGGGCCGTCACCCATCCACCGCGACACCCGGGTGTCCTGGAACAGGGCGACGAAGCCCTCTTCATCCTCGGGGGTGTACGGCTCCAGGAGCAGGCGCTCGGTACGCAGAGTAGGGGTCATGATCGGCGACGCTACCAGGACTAATCGCGGTGCACCGGGCTTCAGCCCGGTGGTGAAGCGATTCCGAGCCATGCTCTGACGTCAGCGGTGGGCACCCTCCCGCGCTGTGGACGGCGCCCACCGCCGGCGTTCAGGCCGGATGGTTGTGCTGCTCGATGTACTGGCGGACCACCGACAGGGGTGCGCCGTCGACGGAGCCGGCGATGTACGGGCCGGACCGGAGGCGCTGTGCCCGCCGGTGGTGCTCGACCGGGGTGGGGAATCCTGGCGCGTGCGGCGGGAGCTGGCGCGCTTGAGGCTGTTGACCGGCTTGGACGGGGCGACCTGGGGCGGGAGGTTCACGAGCGGGTGGACGTGGTCGTTCCCGCCGTCGAACTCGACCGGCTCGACCTCGAAGCTGGCGCGGACGCTCCGCGTGATCACTTCGAGCCGGGTCAGGTGGCGGTCGGCGAACACCGTGTGCCGGTACTCGGTCACGAAAACCACGTGAGCGTGCAGGGCGAAGCACAGCGCGAATATTCTGACACTCAGTCACCAGTCAGAGCGTTAGAGTGACTTCGTGCAGCTCAGGTACTCCTTCCGCGTCTACCCGACGGCAGGTCAGCGTTCAGCGCTGGCGCGGGCGTTCGGGTGTGCGCGGACGGTGTACAACGACGCGCTGCGCGCCCGTGAGGACGCCCGCGCGGCCGGGCTGCCGTTCCCGAGGACGGGCGAGCTGTCGAAGGCGCTGATCACCGAGGCGAAGAAGACCCCGCAGCGGGCGTGGCTCGGCGAGGTATCGGCCGTCGTGCTGCAGCAGTCCCTGCGGGACCTGGACACCGCCTACCGGAACTTCTTCGACGGCCTGAAGGGCAAGCGCCCCCATGTGGGAGCCCCGCGCTTCAAGTCCCGCAAGGACAGCCGGCAGACGGTCCGGTTCACCGCGAACGCCCGGTGGAAGATCACGCCCGGCGGGAAGCTGTCCCTGCCGAAGATCGGCGACCTGAACGTGACGTGGTCGCGCACCCTGCCCTCGGCCCCGTCCACGGTGACGGTGGTCAAGGACGCGGCCGGCCGGTACTTCGCGAGCTTCGTCGTGGAGAGCGACCCCGCCGCGGACCTGGCCCGCATGCCCGACACCGACGGCGCGGTCGGTATCGACCTGGGGCTGACGCACTTCGCGATCCTCTCCGACGGCACGAAGATCGACAGCCCCCGCTTCCTGCGCCGCGCCGAGAAGAAGCTCAAGAAAGCGCAGCGCGCACTGTCCCGCAAGGCCAGGGGCTCGAAGAACCGGCCAAGGCCCGCACCAAGGTCGCCCGCGCACACGCCCGGGTCGCCGACGCGCGGCACGAGTTCCACCACCAGCTCTCCACCCGGCTGATCCGCGACAACCAAGCGATCGCCGTCGAAGACCTGGCCGTCAAGGCACTCGCCCGCACCCGCATGGCCAAGTCCGTCCACGACGCCGGATGGTCCCGGTTCACCGCCATGCTGGAGTACAAAGCCGCACGGTACGGGCGCACCCTCATCCGGATCGGCCGCTTCGAGCCCACCAGCCAGGTGTGCTCGAACTGCGGCGTCAAGGACGGCCCCAAGCCCCTGCACGTCCGCACATGGACCTGCCGGGCGTGCGGGACCGCCCTCGACCGGGACGTCAACGCGGCGCTCAACGTCGCCAAGGCCGCCGGACTGGCGGCATCAGCCTGTCGAGCGCAGGTCAGCCGGGCACCCGTGCCCGCACAGCGCAGCGAAGCAGGAACCCACCCGAAGCGACCCACACGGCTTGTGTGGGAGCAGGCGGGAATCCCCGGCCTCTAGACCGGGGAGGATGTCAACCACACGAACTCCGGGTCGGCAAACCACTTTCGTCTGCGCGAGGGCACCGCCCGTATCGTCGCCGTACCGCACCCCACCCGGCACCGGCGGCCGAGCCGTTCGCCTGCGGCCCGTCCCACACTCCGGCTCAATTGATCTTGTGACAGGATCACGGAATGCTACGACTCACTGACTTCATCATCGACTGCCCGGACGCGATGAAGCTGGCAGCCTTCTACTCCGAGGTGACGGGGCTCCCGGTCAAGGAGGACAGCAACGAGCACTGGGCCGGTATCCAGTTCGGCCAGATCGAACTGGCCTTCGTCCCGGTGGAGGACTACCGCGCCCCGCAGTGGCCCGACAGCGGGCACCCCAAGCAGTTCCACCTCGACTTCGAAGTCGACGACCTCGACGCCGAACAGAGCCGCGTCCTGGCCCTCGGCGCGACCCTGCAGCGGGACTGCAGCCACCCCGACGGCTACGGCTTCCGCGTCTACACCGACCCCATCGGCCACCCCTTCTGCCTCTGCCGCAACAAGGGTGTCGTCTGGACCGATCAGGGCCCCGTCTGGCCCCAGCGCGACCAGTAGGCCGCGTTTCGACGCAGGCCGTGCGTCGATGACGGTGATGCGGACGGTGGCCAGGTGACGGGCGGCGGGCCCGTCGAACCGGGCGGCTGCCGCCCGGTGGCGGTCGAGGCCGTTGATGCCGCACTCCTCGGCATGCCGGCCGCGGTAATCGATCGGGTCGACGGCGGGCGGCCGTCCGCCACGGCCGCCGCACCTGCGCCGGTGACCGGCCTGGGCAGCAGGCTCGGGAACGACCTCACTCCTTCCCGGTCAGGACATGCCGCCGCTCGGCTCACTTCCGGACAGACCCTGGTCGGCGACGTGACAGGTGAGGGTCACGTCGCACCACCCGGGGTTGCCGGGCGGGGAGTACTCCCAGTGGCCCCGGGTGAGGGCGGTCGGCCGGGCTCTGCGGAGCAGGGTCTCGCCGAAGGTCCGGAACGGGTCACTGTCGCAGCGGAGCGCGTTGCCCGCGATGCCGATCAGGCTGACCGCCAGCGCCTCGAAGGAATCACTGGTCGCGGCGCCCTCCACCTCCCGATCCGCCACGGCGTCGCGGAACCAGAACTCTGCGCTCCAGGTGCTCATGCCTCTCCCCGGTGCCGGGCCCGGCGGACCGCCGAGCGATGGAGGAAGGGTTCGCTCGCGGTGACGCCGGCCATCAGGGCGGCCGGGAACACCAGCAGCCAGACCAGCCCCCGGGTGGGCACCGAGGCGCCGGCCACCGGCAGGGTCGCGAGGGCGGTGAGAGCGCTGCTGGAGAGCAGGACGGCGGCGGTCGCGACGGTAACGTCCGAGCAACGGGTCGTCGTCACAACGCCTCCCGGGCGGGGGCGGTGAGCCAGCGGGCGTCGGTCTCCCACTCACAACCGCCGTTCCGGGGACGGAGGTGGGCGATCGGCCGGTTCGGGTCGAGCTCCATGACGACTCCGAGCCGCCCGTTGAGCGAGTCGAGGACGAGGTCCCCGACCGCCGGCCGGTACGGCTCCGCCGGCGCCTTCGGCACCCCGCCCGCCGGAACGGGCTGAAGCGTGAACCCGGGCGCGATCCTGAGCCCCGCCTCCGGCCGCCCGTTGCACACGGGGTCCGGGCACGCACAGGGCGGGAAGTCGCGGTACCCGTAGGACCAGCCCTCCCGGCGGGGTTCGGGAGTGATGGCCTGATGGCTCGTCATGGAGACCTCCAATGACTGCGCTACGCAGTCGATTTATCACTTGGTGTAGCCATGGTGGTCCCGGCGGCCCTATGATTTCCAGGTCTCAACCTTGACGGATCCGTCGAGTCACAAGGAGATGCGGCAATGACGTCGGAGCTCGATGACGCAACGTCATCCCCCGCGTTGCGTTTCGGCGGTGAACTTCGCAGGTCACGACGAGCAAGAGCTTGGAGCCAGGCCGAACTCGGCCGGAGGATGGGCTACTCCCACGGGCTGGTGTCGTACATCGAACGGGCGAAGAAGCCTGTCACCTTTAACTTCGCCGTCAAAGCCGATGAGGTGTTCGACACCGGCGGCACCTTCTACGAGCTGTGGCGGCGATACTCGAACGCCAGTCTGCTGGAGGGATTCCCGGAGTTCGCCGAGGCTGAGGCCAGGTGCCGCAAGCTCCGGACATTCGAACTCGGCGTAATTCCGGGGCTTCTACAGACTCCCGCCTACGCAACCGCGCTGGAAGCGGCGAGCGTCCGTCGAGGCAGCACCACCCAGGCCCAGGCCGACGAGCGGGTCGCGTTCCTGGCTCACCGGCAACGGCTCCTGGAGCAGGAGCATCCGCCCACCGTCCACGCCGTACTGGACGAGAGTTGCATCGTCCGGCCGATCGGCGGGGCGAGCGTCATGGCAGCTCAGCTGGAGCACCTTGAGGCTCTCGCGGCCCGCCCCAACATCACCATCCAGATGGCGCCGTTCTCCGTCGGCGAGATCAGACCGTTCCTGTTGCCAGTGGTCCTCCTCACCCTGCCGGATAGGTCGGTGGTGGGCTACGCCGAATCGCACTCGCGAGGACACCTTGAGCGCGGTCGGGCCACTGTTGCAGCCTGGGTCGAGGACTACGATCGACTCACGGTGGAGTCGCTGAACACGGCGGCGTCACTCGCCATGATCCGCGCTGTTCGAAGGGATTTGCAATGACAGCCTTTGACCTGACTGGCGCCCGGTGGGTGAAGAGCCGCCACAGCGGCAACGGGGGCAACTGTGTGGAGGTAGCGCCCACCGCTCTCCCCGGCTTCCTGCCCGTCCGTGACTCCAAGGACCCCGAAGGGCCCGCTCTCGTCTTCCCCGCCACCGCCTGGGCCTCGTTCGTCTCGGCCGTGCGGTCCGGCGAGTTCGGCGAGGTCTGATCCACCCACGTGTACGGCGCGGCCTGCGGTCCGCAGGGCGCGAAATCAGCTAGCTCGGAGAGGACTTACCGCATGACGTACGACCTGTCCGGCATCGCTTGGCGCAAGTCGTCCTACTCGACCAACGGCGGGGAGTGCGTCGAGGTAGCGCCCGACCTCCTGCCCGGCCTGCTGCCCGTTCGGGACTCCAAGGACCCCGAGGGCCCGGCCCTCGTCTTCCCCGTCACCGCCTGGGCGTCGTTCGTCTCGGCGATCCGGGCCGGGGAGTTCGGCGAGGTCTGATCCACCCACGTGTACGGCGCGGCCTGCGGTCCGCAGGGCGCGAAATCAGCTAGCTCGGAGAGGACTTACCGCATGACGTACGACCTGTCCGGCGTCGCCTGGTACAAGTCGTCCTACTCGAACAACGGCGGAGAATGCGTGGAAGTCTCCCCTAGCCTGCCGGGCCTCGCCCCCGTCCGGGACTCCAAGGACCCCGAGGGTCCCGCCCTCGTCTTCCCTGCCGCCGCATGGGCGTCGTTCGTCTCGGCCGTGCGGTCCGGCGAGTTCGGGAAGGTCTAGCCTTTCCGGCCGTTTCCCTCCCGGCGGGCCGGGAGGGAAACGGTTGTTCAACTACCCGAGTGCTCAGCTCTCCGGGGTGAACGACCCCAGGTAGGCGTTGGCCTTCTCCGGGTCGAAGAACCAGTGCTCGAAGTCGGCCGGGTTGTCGAAGGCGTTGGCGAAGCGGTGGGCGACGGGCGGGATCTGGCCGGCGGCGCCGATGAGGTTGAGGACGTGCTCGGGGGGCGGGGCGAGCATGGCGTTGGTCCACTTGGTGACGTGCTGGGCGGCGTCCCAGTAGCGGTCGAAGGTGGCCTGCATGAAGTCACGGTCGAAGGGCTTGTCGCCGTGCTCCAGGATGGCCGCCAGGTACACGGCGGCGCACTTGGCGGCGTTGTTGGAGCCCTGGCCGGTGATCGGGTCGTTGGCGACCACGACGTCGGCCACGCCCAGGACGGCGCCGCCGCCCGGCAGTTCGCCGATGGGGTTGCGGACCACGGGGGCGTAGCGGCCGGACAGCGTGCCTCCGGCGTCGGTGAGTTCGACGCCGCCTGCGGCCCGGTCGTACTCCCACGGGGTGTAGGTCTTCATCAGCTCCAGGGTGAGCCTCAGCTGCTCGCCCGGGTCCTTGACCTCGCCGAAGACGTCCAGCGGGCCGCCCGGGATGCCCTCCCAGAAGAGGATGTCGCAGGGGCCCGACAGGGTCAGGCTCGGCATGATGAACAGCTCGCCGACGCCGGGCACGAGGTTGCAGCGCACCGCGTGGTAGTCGGGGTGCTCGGGGCGCGGGCCGAAGCCGTGGATGTACGAGACGGCCAGCGCGCGCTGCGGGGTGTCGTACGGCGAGCGGGAGGCGTCCCGGCCGAACATCGAGACGAGCTCGCCCTTGCCGGCCGCGACCAGGACGAGGTCGTAGCTGCGGGAGAAGTAGTCGAGGTCGGAGACGGCGACGCCGTGCACCACGACCTGGCCGCCGCGCTGGGCGAAGGCCTCCAGCCAGCCGGCCATCTTGACCCGCTGGTCGACGGACTGGGCGATGCCGTCGAGCGGCCCCACCCAGTCGATGACCCGCGCCGCCTCGGGGCCGCTGACCGAGACGCCGAGGCCCTCGATGCGCGGGGCCTCGTCCTCCCAGAAGTTGAGGCCGAGATCGCGCTCGGTCTGCAGTGCGGTGTCGAACATGCACTGGGTGGACATCACTCTGCCGTCCCGGATCTCGTCCGGGGTGCGGTTGGTCATCACGGTGACCTCGTAGCCGTGGGCCTGGAGCCCCAGCGCGAGTTGGAGCCCCGCCTGCCCCGCCCCGACGATCAGGATCCTGCGCATCGCCGCCCGCCTTCCTTGGTGCTGTCGTGTCGTTCGATCGGACGTTTGCTCAGGTCAGCCCGGCCGGCACACTTTCCGAGGCCAGGGCGTGGACCACCAGAGCGGTCAACACCTGTACCACACCCGACCGCTGCCTGGCATCGGTGATCAGGACGGGAATGTGGTCGGGTACCGCGAGCGAGTCCCGGACGTCGTCGGTCGTGTAGTCCGGCGCGCCGTCGAAGTGGTTGACGGCGACCACGAAGGGCAGCCCGCTGCCCTCGAAGTAGTCCAGCGCGGGGAAGGAGTCCGCGAGCCGGCGGGTGTCGGCCAGCACGACGGCGCCGACGGCCCCGCGCACCAGGTCGTCCCACATGAACCAGAACCGGCCCTGCCCGGGCGTGCCGAACAGGTAGAGCACCAGCTCGGGGTCGAGCGTGATCCGGCCGAAGTCCATGGCCACCGTGGTGCTGGTCTTCTCCGGGACGGCGCTGATGTCGTCGACGCCCTCGCCGGCCTGGGTCATCACCGCCTCGGTGGTCAGCGGGGGTATCTCGGAGACCGAGCGGACGAAGGTGGTCTTGCCGACGCCGAACCCGCCCGCCACCACGATCTTGGTGGAGACGGCGTTGCCCGAGGTCAGCGGGATCCCCGCCGGTGCCGCCGCCGGGACTCCTGCGGCACCCGGCCCGGGGCCGTACGGAGGAGTGTCAGAGCTTGCGTAGTCCACCCAGCACCTTCTCCAGCAGATCCCGCTTCGCCATCGCCGGCACCGCGCCCACCCCGCCCGGGGTGACCCCGGCGAAGGACTCGGTGCCGTGCACCCGGATCTTCCCCTGGTCCGCGAGATCGCTGACCAGCACCTTCACCACGCCCAGCGGGATCCGCAGCACCGCCGAGATCTCCGCGATCGACCGCATCTGACCGCGGCACAGCTCCGCGATGGCGGCGAACTCGGGCATGCTGCGGTCCGCCGGGTCGGCCGGCCGGTTCAGCGCCGACACCAGGGTCTCCACCAGCAGCACGTGCCCGAAGCGGGTCCGTCCACGGGTGATGGTGTACGGCCGCACCCGCGCCGACCTGCTGCGCTCGCGCCGCACGGCACCGTTACCCGCGTCGCCCATGCCTCCCACCTCTCTCGGCTTCATCGGACGGCCATCGCCCGGTGGAGTTCGCTGCGCACCTGCGGCGTCAGCGCATGGCCGGCGCGCTCCACGAGCAGCGCCATCTGGTAGGCGAGCACGCCCAGGTCGCAGCGGAGCGAGGCGTACACCCCGAGGCAGGAGCCGTCACTGATGGCCATCGCCACCAGGTGGCCCTCGTCCATCGTGGCCATCAGCCGCTTCAGACCGCCCTGTTCGAGCGCCCGGGACAGCCCGGCGGCCAGGCCGACCAGCCCGCAGACGATCGCCGAGAGGTCGCCGCCGCGGGCGCCGTCCCGGGAGTCGGCCAGCAGCAGGCCGTCGGAGGAGACCACCACGGCGTCCTCGACGCCGGGCACCGAGACCAGCAGGTCGTCGAGGAGCCAGCGCACGCTGCGCGCCTCCGCGCTGATCGCCGTGTACGCCGTCCGCACGTCGTTCACGCTCATCGCTCCTGCCTCTCCTGCTGCTCCGCCGCACCGGTGGGCCTGCCCGTCGCCGCCTCGGCCTGTCTCAGGCCGCCCTGGAACCCGCCGAGCCGGCGGCGCAGTTCCTCGGCCGACACTCCGCGTCGGCCGCCCGTCCCGGTCGCTCCGGTCCCTGCTCCCGAACCTCCCGAACCGCCCGTACCGCCCGTACCGCCCGTACCGGCGGGTCCGGGGGCCGGTTCCCGCTCCACGGCGACCCGGCGCAGCCCGGAGGCGGGCGCCTCGCCGGTGCCGGGCAGTCCGTCGCCGCGCGGCACCCGGCGGGGCAGTCCGCGGGCGGTCAGC
>NZ_JBSGFD010000241.1:0-11498 GCF_053603215.1 Kitasatospora sp. NPDC004240
CGGGAGTGCGGTCGGTGCCCCGGGCCACGGGAAGGGGGACCTACGCCCGCCCGGCCGTCGCCGGCGACGGGGAGGGGGCCGACGCGCGGCCCTCGGCCTCCAGGGCGTGCAGGATGCTCTCCACGCTCTGCTTGGCGTCGCCGAAGAGCATCCCGCTGTTCTCGCGGAAGAACAGCGGGTTCTGCACCCCCGCGTAGCCCGAGGCCATGGAGCGCTTGAACACGACGACCTCGCTCGCCTCCCACACCCGCAGCACCGGCATGCCGGCGATCGGGCTGGTCGGGTCGTCCATCGCGGCCGGGTTGACGGTGTCGTTGGCGCCGATGACCAGGACGACCGAGGTCTCGGCGAAGTCGTCGTTGATCTCGTCCATCTCCAGCACGATGTCGTACGGCACCTTCGCCTCGGCGAGCAGCACGTTCATGTGCCCGGGCAGCCGGCCGGCGACCGGGTGGACGCCGAACCGGACCTCCACGCCGCGGTCGCGCAGCTTGCGGGTGAGCTCGGCGACCGGGTGCTGCGCCTGGGCGACGGCCATGCCGTACCCGGGGGTGATGACCACGGAACGGGCCTGCGCCAGCTGCCGCGCGACCTCGTCCGCCCGGACCTCGCGGTGCTCGCCGTGCTCCGCGTCGCCGCCGGAGGGGGCCTCGATGCCGAAGCCGCCGGCGATCACGGACAGGAACGAGCGGTTCATCGCCTTGCACATGATGTACGACAGGTAGGCACCCGAGGAGCCGACCAGCGCACCGGTGACGATCAGCAGGTTGTTGTCGAGCAGGAAGCCCGCGGCCGCCGCGGCCCAGCCGGAGTAGCTGTTGAGCATCGAGACGACGACGGGCATGTCGCCGCCGCCGATGGAGGCCACCAGGTGCCAGCCGAGGGCCAGCGCCAGCACGGTGACCGCGATCATCAGGCCGAGGCCCGGGCTCACGGTGAACCACGCCGTCAGCGCCACGAAGGCGCCGAGCGCGCCCAGGTTGAGCGCGTTCTTGCCCGGCAGGGTCAGCGGACGCGAGGCGATCCTGGCGGACAGCTTCAGGTACGCCACGATCGAGCCGGTGAAGGTGACCGCGCCGATGAAGATGCCGATGAACACCTCGGCGTGGTGGATGCGCAGCAGCTCGGCGGCGACCTCGGTCTGCGCCGAGCCGTGCGCCTCGACCTGGAGGTAGCTGTTCCAGCCGACCAGCACCGCGGCGAGGCCGACGAAGCTGTGCAGCACGGCGATGAGCTCGGGCATCTGCGTCATCTCGACCTGGCGCGCCCGCCAGAGGCCGATCACCGCGCCCGCGGCCATCGCGACGACGATCAGGGTGACCGCGCCGGCGCTGATGCTCTTCGCGGCGACCCCGACGGTGGCGGCGAGGGCGAGGGCCATCCCGGCGATGCCGTACACGACACCGGCGCGGGAGGTCCGGTGCTGGGACAGTCCGGCGAGGCTGAGGATGAACAGCAGGGCCGCGACCAGGTCCGCGGCCTGTGCGGCCGTCGTGGAAGTCATCGGAGCTCAGCGCCTTTCGGGGGACGTCGAGAACATGCTCAGCATGCGGCGGGTGACGGCGAAGCCGCCGAAGATGTTGATGCTGGTCAGCAGGATCGCCACGAAGGACAGCACGGTGACCAGCGTGCTCACGTGCCCGATCTGCAGCAGGGCGCCGATCACCACGATCCCGGAGATCGCGTTGGTCACCGACATCAGCGGGGTGTGCAGCGCGTGGTGGACCTTGCCGATGACGTAGTAGCCGATCACCACGGCGAGGACGAACACCGTGAAGTTCTCGGCCAGCTGCGCCGGGGCGAAGGCCACCAGCAGGAACATGGCCAGCATGCCGAGCCCGATCAGGCCGTAGCGGCCCGCCGGGGTGAGCTTGGGCTTCGCCGCCTCCACCACGGCGGGGGCGGCCGGGGTGGGCCGGGCCGCGGGGGCGGCCGAGACGGAGACGGGCGGCGGCGGCCAGGTGACCTCGCCGTCGCGGACCACGGTCACCGCCCGCTGGACGACGTCCTCGAAGTCGACCGCCGGCTGCCCGTCCTTGCCGGGCGTCAGCAGCGTGATCAGGTTGACCAGGTTGGTGCCGAACAGCTGCGAGGCCTGGGCGGGCAGCCGGGAGGCGAGATCGGTGTAGCCGACGATGGTGACGCCGTTGCCGGTGACGACCGTCCGGCCGGCGACCGTGCCCTCGACGTTGCCGCCCTGGGCGGCGGCCATGTCGACGATGACGCTGCCGGGCTTCATCGCGGCCACGTCCTCGGCGGTCAGCAGGCGCGGGGCGGGCCGGCCGGGGATCAGCGCCGTGGTGATGACGATGTCCACGTCCTTGGCCTGCTCGTGGTACAGCTCCGCGGCGGCGCGGTCGTAGTCGGCGGAGGTGGCCTTGGCGTAGCCGTCCGTGCCGGCCTCCTGGACGACGTCCACGGCCAGGTACTCGCCGCCCAACGACTTGACCTGGTCGGCCACTTCGGGCCGCGGGTCGGTCGCCCGGACGATCGCCCCGAGGCTGGAGGCGGCGCCGATCGCGGCCAGCCCGGCCACGCCGGCGCCGGCCACCAGGACCTTCGCCGGGGGCACCTTGCCGGCGGCCGTGACCTGCCCGGTGAAGAACCGCCCGAACACGTGGGCCGCCTCGATCACGGCCCGGTAGCCGGCGATGTTCGCCATCGAGCTGAGCACGTCCATCGACTGGGCGCGCGAGATCCGCGGTACCGCGTCCAGCGCGAGCGCCGTCACCGGACGCGAGGACAACTCCGCCAGGAGCTCGGGGCGTTGCGCCGGGGCGAGCAGGCCGACCAGGGTGGCGCCGTCCTGCAGCCGGGCGATCTCCCCGGTCGAGGGCGCGTTGACCTTCAGGACGACGTCGGCACCCCATGCGTCCCCGATGTTCGCGCCCGCCCCGGTGTAGGCCTCGTCGGTGAACCCCGAGGCGGTGCCCGCCCCGGACTCGACGGTGACCACGTAGCCGAGGGCGAGCAGGCCGCGCACCGTGGACGGTGTCGCGGCGACCCGGGTCTCCCCGGCGAGGGACTCGGCGACCACACCGATACGCCGCGGGGGGTGGTGGGTGGAGCCCTGTGCAGACATCACTCGTGCCTCTCTGGTCGGAGGAACCACTGACGGTGGGAGCCGCGTACTACAGGGGAGTGTCCTCCCCTTGGAGGCAGGAACCTACCTGCCCGGGCCCGGGAGGGGGACAGGGCGTGACCGTGACGTGTTTCACCGGTTCGCCCCGTCGGACCTGCTCGAACGCCGTTTTCGGTTCCTCGGGCCTCCACGGTGTGCCACCGGCGGCATTCCGGTGGTGCGGGAGTGTCGTTCGAGACGTGCGTGGGCACGCTGAGTGCCGCGTGACCGGTGTTTCCGGCCGTTTCCGGCACGTCCGGACGGGTGACGGCCCCTGGGGTCCGGGGCGGGTCCTAAGGCTTGTCTGACAATTCCCGCCGGGCGCGCGACGCCGGGGCACGCACTCCCCCAGCCTTCGGCCGGGAGGTGCCCCCACGCCGCGTTGTCGTCGGTCGCCGATGGCCCCCAGCCTCCGGCCGGGAGGTGCCCCCACCTCCGCCTTGCGATGCACGCACGGATGGGGGTCCCCCCGGCCGAAGGCTGGGGGAGCCGCGCACTGATCCGACGCGAATTGTCAGACAAGCCCTACGCTGGCCGGGTGACCGAAGGACTCCCTCCCGGCGGTGTCGGGATCACCGAGGACGAGGCCGTGGCGAGGTGGCGCGACGCCTGGACGCCGGAGCGGGTGGCCGGGCGGCTGTCGGGGTTGTCCGCTCCCTGGTGCGTCGCCGGGGGCTGGGCGATCGACCTCTTCAGGGGCGAGCTGCTCCCGGGGGTGCGGACCAGACCCCACAGTGATCTGGAGATCGCCGTCCCGGCCGCGTGCTTCCCCGAGGTGCGCGCGCGGTTCCCCGAACTCGCCGTCGACGTGGTGGCGCAGGGGCGGCTGTGGGAGGACGCCGGGCCGGAGGTCATGGCGCTCACCCACCAGACCTGGCTGCGCGACCGGGCGAGCGGGGAGTTCCGGGTGGACGTGTTCCGCGAGCCGCACGACGGCGGGGTGTGGATCTGCCGACGCGATCCGTCGATCCGGCTGCCGTACGGCGCGGTGGTACGGCGCACGGCGGGCGGGATCCCCTATCTGGCACCGGAGTTGACCCTTCTCTTCAAGGCCAAGGCCGTCCGCCCCAAGGACCGGCAGGACTTCGCGGGGGCGCTGCCGCTGCTGGACGGCGCCCAGCGGCGGACCCTGGCGACGCTGCTCGCCCGGGTGCACCCGGGGCACGGCTGGCTCGCCGAGCTGGGGCCGTTCGGCGACTGAGCGGGCCTTCTCACGAGTCCTCATGACATCACTCCCGTAAGGGGGTTGACCGGTAGACCGACCGGTCTCTATCGTCATGAGTAGACCGACTGTTCTATCTACTCGGGAGGGAAAAGCCATGCAGCCCCGTACCACCGCCGCCGTCATCGACCTCTTCAACCAGGCCTTCACCGACCACGACCCCGACCTGATCGACGACCTGGTCGGCGAGGGCTGCGTCATGGAGTCGGTCCAGCCTGCGCCGGACGGCGGGCGCTGGGAGGGCCGGGAGGACTGCGTGGCCTTCTGGCGGACGCTCGCCGCCGACCGTACCGTCCGGTTCCGGCCCGAGGAGGTCATCGTCATGGGGGAGCGCGCCACCATCCGCTGGCGCTACCGCTTCGGCGAGGGGCCCGCCGACTACGTCCGCGGCGTCAACCTCATGCACGTCCGGGGCGGCCGGATCGTCGAGGCCCTCGGCTACAGCAAGACCGGCGGCGAGATCCCGCTGCGCACCGGGCCCGCCACCGACGGCGAGTGACCACCGACCCGGCCCGGCGAGGAGAACGAGGAGAAGGAGCGAAAGGGACATGCGGAGCTACCACGTCGACAGCGGCGCCGGCATCGAGGGCCTGGCGGTCCGGACCCACCCCGACCCGGCCCCCGGCCCCGGCCAGGTCCTGGTCGCCGTACGGGCCGCCTCGCTCAGCTACCGCGACCTGATGGTGTTACGCGGTGACTACGTCCTGCCGGTCAAGCCGGACGTCGTCCCGGTGGCGGACGGCGCCGGCGAGGTCCTGGCGGTCGGCGAGGGCGTCACCGGGGTGCGGGCCGGCGACCGGGTGGCGGGCGCGCTCTTCCCGAGCTGGCAGGACGGGCCCTTCGGCCTCCAGCACCTGCCCCAGCTCGACGGCTCGCTGGACGGCATGCTCACCGAGCTCGCCGTGCTGGACGCCGGCGGCCTGGTGCCCGTGCCCGGCCACCTCTCCTACGAGGAGGCGGCCACCCTGCCCTGCGCCGCGGTCACCGCGTGGAACGCCCTCACCGGCGACGGCGAGGGACTGCGGGCCGGGCGGACCGTGCTGCTGCAGGGCTCGGGCGGCGTCTCGCTGTTCGCCCTTGCCTTCGCCAAGGCCCTCGGCGCGCGGGTGATCATCACCACCGGCGACCCGGCCAAGGAACGGCGGCTCCGCGGTCTCGGGGCGGACGAGGTGATCGACCACCGGGCCCTGCCGGAGTGGGCGGGCCGGGTGCGGGAGCTGACCGACGGCCAGGGCGCCGACCGGGTGGTCGACGTCGCCGGCCGGCTGGAGGAGTCGCTGCGGGCGGTGCGGATCGGCGGCCACATCGCCTGCGTGGGATTCATCTCCGGCGCCGCCGTACGGCCGCTCGACCCCCGGCTGATCTTCGGCGCGGGCGCCACCGTCCGCCCGATCGCGGTCGGCAGCCGCTCCCAGTTCCTGGCGATGAACGCTTTGATCGAGCGCCACGGCATCCGCCCGGTGATCGACAGCACCCACCCCTTCGACCGGGCCCCGGACGCCTTCCGCCACTACGCCTCCGGCGCCGCCTTCGGCAAGGTGGTGATCGCCGACCGCCCCTGACCGGCCACGCCCGCGCACCCGGCCACGCCCGCACCTGACCGGCCACGCCCGCGCGCCCGGCCCACCGAGGCGGCCGGGTGCGCGGGGCCGCGTACCTCACCCCTCGGCGGAGGTACGCGGCGGCGGGCAGGCCGGCGAGGGCGCGTCGCCGTGCCAGGAGTGCCAGAGCGCGGCGTACGTCCCGCCGTGGGCGACGAGCTCCTCGTGGCTGCCGAGCTCCGCCACCCGCCCGCCGTCCATCACGGCCACCCGGTCGGCGTCGTGCGCGGTGTGCAGCCGGTGCGCGATCGCGATGACGGTGCGTCCTTCGAGGACGGCGGCCAGCGCGCGTTCGGCGCGCCGGGCGGTCCCGGGGGAAAGCAGCGCGGTCGCCTCGTCCAGGACGACCGTGTGCGGATCGGCCAGGACCACCCGGGCCAGGCCGACCTGCTGCGCCTGCGCGCCGTCGAGTCGCCGGCCGCCGGCGCCCAGCGGGGTGTCGAGCCCCTCGCCCAGCTCCCCGACCCAGTCGGCGTCCACGGCCGCCAGCGCCTCCAGCAGCCGGTCGTCGCCCGCCGCCGGGTCGGCCAGCAGCAGGTTGTCGCGCAGCGTGCCCATGAAGACGTGATGATCCTGGGTGACCAGCATGATCTGGCGGCGCAGGTCCCGCGGATCGAGGTCCGTGACGGGCACCCCGCCGACCGTCACCGTGCCCGTGCGCGGCCGGTCGATCCCCGCCAGCAGCCGGCCCACGGTGGACTTGCCGGCACCTGAGCGGCCCACCACCGCGAGCCGCTCGCCCGCCCGGACGGTGAGGTCGACGCCGCGGACCACGTCCCGGGAGCCCTGGTACGCGAAGTGGACCCCGCTCAGCTCGATGCGGCCGTCGGCCGGCCGGGGCGCCGGGGTGGTCCGCGGTCCGGCGTCCGGGACGTCCGCCCGTACGCCCAGCCCCTCGACCCGGGCGAAGGAGGCGCCGCTGCTCTGGAGCTGCTCCACCCACCGCAGGATCGAGTCGAGCGGCTCCGCCAGCTGCCGCAGATAGAGGACCGCGGAGACGACCGCGCCGAGCGTGACCGCGCCGCGGTCCAGCAGGACGGCGCCGACCAGCAGCGCGCCCACCACGGGCAGGACGTGCGAGACGTCGACGGACGGGAAGAGCACGCTGCGCAGGCGCAGGGTGCGCGTCCGGGTGCGGTGGCTGTGCTCGATCCCCTCCAGGGCGGCGGCGAGGTGCCGCTCCTCCAGCCGGAAGGCCTCGATGGTGCGGGCACCGGAGGCGGTGGCGGACAACTGCTCGGCCAGCGCCGAGTTCGCCGCGCCCTCGGCCAGGTACGCGGCGTGGGCCCGGCGCAGGTACCAGCGCGTCGCGCACCCGATGCCGATGAGCCCGGCCAGGCCGCAGGCCCCGAGCAGCGGATCGAGCAGGAACACGGCGGCGATGATCAGCGGGGCCTGGACGCAGGCGATGAACAGGTCGGGCCCCGCGTCGCGCAGCGCCGCGCCCACCTGGCCGACATCGGTGGTGCCGCGCACGGTCAGGTCGCCGGTGCCCGCGCGTTCGACCTCCGACACCGGGAGGGCGATCGTCCGGTCGACGAAGCGTTCGCGCACCCGCGCCAGGGTCCGCTCGCCGAAGCGGTGCCCCAGCACCCGCGCCCAGCGGACCAGGAGCAGCTGCGTCACCGCGGCGACCAGGACGGCGAGGGCCAGCCGGTCGACGGTGCCCGCCGACGCGCCGTCCCGGACCTCGTTGACGATCCGTCCGAGCAGCCACGGCGCGACCAGACCGGCGCCGACGGCCAGTGTGTTCAGGGCGAGCACGGCCGCGAAGGCGCCGCGCTCCGGGCGGAGGAGGGCTGCGGCCGCGCCGATGAGCCGCCCGCGTCCGGCGACCGGCAGGGCCTTCCCCGCGCTCACCGGGTGCTCCCCGGGAGGGCCGGCCGCTCCGCCGCCGGCTCGCCCTCGTCGGCCGTCCGGCGGGAGACCAGGCGGCGGTATCCGGGCTCGCCGGCGAGGAGTTCGCGATGGGTGCCGGTGGCGGACACCCTCCCGTCGACGAGGTGGTGGACGACGTCCGCCCGGTCGAGGACCAGCGGCGAGGAGGTGGCGATCACCGTGGTCAGCCCGGCCCGGTGGGAGCGGATCCCGTCGGCGATGGCGGCCTCGGTGTGCGCGTCCACGGCGGAGGTCGGGTCGACGGCCAGCAGGACCTCCGGCTCCGCCGCCAGGGCGCGGGCCAGGCGGAGGCGCTGACGCTGCCCGCCGGAGAGGTCGCGTCCCCGGGCGCTCACGGCCGACGCCAGGCCGTCGGGCAGGCCGAGGACGATGTCCCGGGCGGCTGCCGCGTCGACGGCGGCCTCCAGGGTTTCGTCCGGACGGTCGGAGTGTCCGCCGAGCGCCTCGCGCAGCGTCCCGGCGAACAGGGCGGCGTCGTGGTCGGCCATCAGGACGCGTTCGCGGACCCGGTCGAGGGCGATGTCGCTCAGCGGCACCCCGCCCCACCGCGCCCGTGAGTCGGTGAAGCGGCCCAGGCGTTCCACGACCGCCGCCGACTCCTCGGGGCGCGCACCGGCCAGGGCGGTGAACCGGCCGGGCAGCACCTCGACCCCCGAGTCCGGATCGTGGAGGACGGACGGCCCCCGCGGCGCGTCCAGCCCGGCGGTGCGGTCCGCGGCGTGCGGCTCCAGCGCGAGGAACCCGATCAGCCGTCGGGCCGCGACCCGGCCGCGGCCGAGGTCGTAGCCGCCCTCGATGAACTGCGACACGGGGACGACCAGCACCGCGGTGTAACCGTAGACGGACACCAGCTCGCCGGCGGTGATGGAGCCCTCGGCGGCCATCCGGGCCGCGAGCCAGGTCACGGCCGCGAGGAAGACGGTCGGCAGCCCGACGGCGAGGGCCTGGATCCACCCGGCCACCGCGGCGACCCGGTACCCCTGCGCCCGCAGCGCCCGGGAGTCGGCGCGGTACCGCCCGGCGTACGTCTCCTTGCCCCCGAGCCCGCCCAGCACCCGCAGCCCCTCGACCAGGTCGACGAGGCGGGCGGTGAGCAGTCCGTCCCGCTCGCGGTAGGCCGTCTCGGCTCCCTGGAGCCGGCCGAGCAGCGGGCCGACCAGGACCGCCAGCACCGGTACGCCGAGCAGGACCACGACGGCGAGCAGGGGCGAGACGGACAGCAGCAGCACCGCCACGACGGCGTAGGCGAGCGCGGCGCCCACGCCGGGCCCGGTGATGGTCAGCACGTTGGCGATCCGGGCGACGTCGCCGAAACCGATGGCGAGGACCTCGCCGGCGTCGATCCGCCGGGGGAGCGCCGCGCCCAGCCGGGTCGCGTGCTCGGTCACCACGCGCACCGAGCGGTAGACGGCGTCCAGCCGCACCCGGGTCATCACCCGGTGGCGCATGACGGCGAGCCACGCGTTCAGGACGCCGACGGCGAGCAGCGCACCGGTCCAGCCCAGCAGGGCCCGGTGATCACCGGTGGTCAGTCCGTCGTCGACGGCCCGCGACAGCAGGTACGGCGGCACCATCAGCGCCACCATCCAGGCGCTGCCCAGCACCGAGCCGGCCAGCACCCGGCGGCGTTGGGCGACGATCAGCCACCAGAGGTACGCCCCTGGGCCGCCGATCGCCGGCACCCCGGGGCCGACGGACGGATCCGCCATCGGGTGCCGGCGGTCGGATGCGGTCGGGCGCGTGTCGTTCGTATTCGAAGTCGTAGCGTCGGGCAAGGCACCCCCCCCCATGATCACCTGATGGTGGAACCGTACCCGCCACCCGAGTTGAAGGGTGCATGCCCCCCGGCCTTGCGTCGGCCGCCCGGACGGTGCGGCAGGTCAGCCGCCGTCCCCCAGTGACCGGGCGGCCTCCTCGGCCCGCCTCGCCAGCTCGTCCGGCGGGATGTCCTCGACGTGGGTGGCGACGTTCCAGCGGTGGCCGAAGGGGTCCTCGAACTGGCCGGTGCGGTCGCCGTAGAACTCGTCCTTCACCGGGTCCAGCTGGGTCGCGCCGCGGGCCAGTGCCTCGGTGAAGACCGTGTCGACGTCCTCCACGTAGGCGTACAGGTTGACCGAGGTGCCGCCGACCGTCCTCGGGGAGAGGAAGCCCATCTCCGGGAACTCGTCCGCCAGCATGATCACCGAGTTGCCCAGCCGGAGCTCCGCGTGCGCGATCCGTCCGTCGGACGCCGGGGACCTCATCCGCTCGGTGGCGCCCAGGACGGCCACGTAGAAGTCGATCGCGGCCTCGGCCCCGTCGACGCAGAGGTACGGCGTGATCCGCGGGCCCTCGGGGATGGGGTTGACGCTCACAGTGCTCCGCCTTTCCTCGCGGTGCCCCCGGACCACGATGGCACGCGCCGTCCCGTCACGCGTCCGGAGACCCCGGCCGCCTCCCGACCGCCGCGCTCACCCCGCGGTCCGCCGCCGCGCTCACCCCGCGGTCCGCGGCCGGCCGGGCGCCATCGCCCACCGGATCACCCCGGTCACCGCCCGGCCGGCCGGTCCGACCAGCGCCGTCTCGACCACCGGCACGGCGGGCGGCAGCCGCAGCTCCCGCCGCGCCCACCCTGGCAGCAGGGACACCGCGGCCGCCGCGAGCAGGCCGTACGCGGGGAGCGCCGGGAGCGGCACGGGCGGGTGGAACAGCAGGAAGCGCGCCGCTTCGAGGGCGTCCGGGCCGGCCCGGAGCTCGGGGCGGTAGGCGCGCAGGACGGCCGCGAGACCGGCCCGGTCCACGGGCGGGTCGGGCACGCCGAGGGCACGGGCGATGCGCGCCGCGTCCGCGACGTACCCGTCGTAGCCCGCCGCGTCCAGGGGCGCCGCGCCGAAGGCCCGGTGGGCGAGCAGGAAGCTGTCGACCTCCGCGGCGTGCACCCAGCCCAGCAGGTGCGGGTCGCTCGCCCGGTACGGCAGGCCGGACGCCGTCGTTCCGCGGATCCGCTCGTGGACGGCTCGCACCCGGTCCACCGCCCGCTGCGCGTCCTGCGCGGTGCCGAAGGTGGTGACGGCCAGGAACGTGCTGGTGCGCTGGAGACGACCCCACGGGTCGCTCCGGAATCCCGAATGGTCGGCGACGGCCGCCATCGCCACCGGGTGCAGCGACTGCAGCAGCAGGGCCCGCAGCCCGCCGGCGAACATCGCGGCGTCCCCGTGCACCGTACGGATCGGCCGCCCGGGCCCGAACCAGCGCGCGCCCGGCGTCTCGTGGATCCGCCGGCGCACGGCCGGGCCCTCGGGACCGGCCACCCGCGCGAACAGCTCCGCGCCCAGCCGCTCCCGCAGCCACACGGCCCCCGGCAGGGCCTGGAGGGAGGACTCCACACCTGCCACGGTACGGCGCCGGCCGAGCCACACGTCCGGGTGACGCCGTCCCCCGCCGTCCCGGGAGGTCACCTGAACCCGTGAAGTCCCTTGGATTTCACCGGAAGTCGGGCCACCGGGGTGCGGTGGGCCGGTAGGAATGGGGTCGGCCGCCCCGGGGGGGGGGGGCCCCGGGGGGGGATTTTTGGATTATCCGAAACGGCGCCCCCAACACTACCTGGGGGGGGCCCCACGGGAGCTCCTCAAACGGAATGCGGGACCTCTTGATTCCCGGACACGCCGTAAGGACT
>NZ_JBSGFD010000242.1:0-11449 GCF_053603215.1 Kitasatospora sp. NPDC004240
CACCCCCGGGGGCCGCCGCTCGGTCGAGCGGCGGCCACGGGCGCGTCAGGGGTGCGGGGGCGCGGGCGGTGCGGACGTGACGCCCGTCACCAGCTCCGGACCTGCCGGATGATCCGCCGTCGGAGCCGGACCGTCCGGCTGCCGTCGGGAAAGAGCCGCAGTCTGTCCAATTCCCAGTGCCCGTACTCCGCGTGCTCGGTGAGCAGTTGGCGCGCGGCGTTACGGGTGGTGCCGCGCGGCATGCGCAGCGACTGGTACTCGTACTCCGGCTGCCGGACCGGCTTCGGTGGGGTCAAAACGCTCCTCCTGTGGGACGCCTGCACGCAAGGGTACGGCCTGCCTCCGGCAGCCGGCCGGGGTATTTCCGGCCGCGCTCCCGCGAGGCCCGCCGACCCCAGGACTGACAGTGCATCAGTTCCGTTTCTCCTGTTGACGGGATACCCCGCCCGCCGGCCGCGAAGACCTACCCGTTCGGCCGAAACGGGCGCCGACGGGGCCATGATCGCGGTCACAGATCCACCCGGAACGGACATCCGGGGGGAAGTTGCGGTGAAATCGGGGGTGTAGGTGACAACCGCTGTGCGTACCGGCACCGAGGGGAGATAGCGTCTGCACCATGTCTGATGCCGCGCAGCCCACCCTTGCCGAGGTACGCGCCGCCGCCGAGGCGGTCAAGGCCGCCATCGATCGTCATCTGGAAGCGGTGTCAAGCCCCAGCGCAGCGGACGATCCCGCTGTGTTCGCCGCCTACGAGCAGCTCGCCACGGCGGCCATCGCCTACGACCAACTCCTGTACGAGGTCTACGACGAGGTCACTCCCTTCGAGGTCCCCGGCGACGAGGCCGCCGCCGGGTACCACGGGCCCGACCAGCCCGAGGCGATCAGCGTGCTGATCCGCCGCGACTACCACATCGTCGACGCGGAGCGGCTGCGCGGCCAGGCCGAGCGGCTGGACGACTCGCTGACCCCCGGCGGGGGCGGCACGGGCGGGGTGAACGCGGCGATCGGCGTGCTGTTCGGCGAGTACGAGCCGGACGAGATCGCCGCTCGCAGCGAGGAGTTCGGCCTGGAGGAGGGCGACTCCACGCTCTGGGTCGCCGCCGCCGAGCCGGCCGAGCCGGGGGACTGGCTGCCGGAGCCGTTCGAGCAGGCCGATCCGCGACTGCTGATCTGCCGCTTCGACGTGAGCGAGGTCTACGACGACGAGGACCTCGACGACTGACCCGTACGGACGCGACGGTGGGGCGGTGCCCGGGAGAGGACCCGGACACCGCCCCACCGTCGTACCCGCCCGCGTCACGTCGGCCGGGCGGTGGCCCGTACGGCCGGGGCGCGGTGCGCCTCGGTTCAGTACGCCTGGGCGGCGTTCTCCGCCAGGATCGAGCGCAGCCGGGTGGTGCGCGCCGCCGCCGGGCGTTCGGCGACCGCCTGCTGGAGCGCGGGGCCGGCCGCGTGGACGACCGACAGGTGCCGCTCGGCCCGGCCGAAGGCGGTGTAGACCCACTGCCGGGTGAGCCCGGCGGCCGCGTCGTCGGGCAGTACGACCACCGCGCCCGGCCAGCGGCGGCCGACCGCCTGGTGGACGGTCAGCGCCCAGCCGTGCCGCAGCCGTTCGACCTCGGCGGGCGGTACGGTGCGGCGGGCGCCGTCCGCGTACTCCAGGTGCAGCCCGGTGGCGTCGCCGTCCAGCACCCGGGCCGGGAGGGTGATGCCCGGGGCGGGGGAGTCCACCACCCGGTCGCCCGGGTCGAAGCCGCGGAACCGGCCCGGCCCGGGGTTGAGCCGGGCCTTGGCGGCGGCGTTGAGCGCGCGGGTGCCGGCGCTCCCGCCGTGGCCGGGGGTGAGCAGCACGACCTGCTCCGCGGGGATGCCGAGGGCGCGCGGGATGGAGTCGGTGAGCAGCTGGAGGGCGCGGTGGACGGCCTCGGCGCCGTCCTTGGCGGTCAGGATGACCACCTCCTTGTCGGGCGCCTCGACCGGCTGGAGCTCGCCGATGCCGACGCCCGAGACCAGCTCGCCGATCGGGCCGAAGTCCGGGGTGCGGGAGGCCACCGCGGGGCAGACCTTGGCGGCGGCGAGGTCGGCGAAGAAGCGCCCGGGGCCGGCCGACCAGAGCTGGCCCGGGTCGCCGCTGAGCACCAGACGGGTGCCGTCGGCCAGCGATTCCAGCAGGGTCGCGGCCAGTTCGACGTCCAGCAGCGGGGCGTCCAGGACCACCAGGAGGTCCAGTGCGAGGGTGCCGTCGGGGGCGCGGCCGGGCCCGGCCGCGCCGGAGAGCAGCTCGGCCAGGGTGACGACGGGTACGGCCGCGTGCCCCTCGGCCGGGGCGGCGAAGGCGTCGCGGCCCTGGTCGGTCCAGGTGGCCGCCCAGGCGCGCAGCCCGAGCCCGCCGGCGGCCCGCAGCAGCGCGGCCGGTTCGGCCTTGGCGGCCTCGCCGCCGGTGTGCAGCACCGGCGAACCGTCGGCGACGGCCAGGATCAGCGCCTTGGCGGACGAGGAGGGCGCGGCCTCGGCGGCCGCCGCCCACGCGGCGGGCCCGGGCGCGACGGGGGCCCGCTCCTCGCCGGCCTCCGCCGCCTCCCCTGCCTCCTGCGACTCGGCGTCCTGCGCCTCCTGCCGCTCGGCGTCCCCGGGCTCGTCGGCGTCCTCGCCCGGGGTGAAGGTCGACATCAGCCGGACCAGACCGTCCGCCAGGCTCTCCTCCGCGAGCGCCAGCCGCTCCAGCGCCAGCAGGGTGCGGGTCGGCGCTTCCTCGTCCTCGTCGGAGCCGTGGGCCTCGGGGCCGGTCAGCTCCTCCTGGAACGGCATCACCCGGCCGTCGACCACCACCGCCTGCAACGCGGCGGCCGAGTCGGGCAGGCGGAGCCGGTCGAGGCCGGCCGCGACCTCGCCGATCTCCACCGCCGAGTGTCCGCGCAGCGCGGCCTGCTCGAGGAGCCACGGCACCAGCGCCCCGGCCCGGCGCGGGTCGCCGGGGGTGGCGTCGGCGCCGAGCAGCCCGCGGGCGAAGCCGTCCGCGTGCTCGGGCCGTACGCCGGGCAGGCCGAGGACCGCCCACGGGTCCTCGCGCAGCTGCTCGGCGGCACCCTCGCCGAACGCGGCGAGGGCCGGACCGGCGAGCGAGGCGGGCGCGCCGCCGGCCGTGAGCACCTCGGTGACGGCCCGCAGCGCCTGCTCCCGCTGCTCGTCGGGCCGTACGGCGCCGGCGGTCGGGGCGGGCGGGGAGTGCGGGGCAGGTACGGCGGGGGTGGCCGGCGCGGTCCCGGGCGCGGGAGCGGCCGGCCGGGCGGCGGCGGGTACGGCGGGGGTGGCCGGAGCGGCCGGGGCGGGCGTGATGATCTCGCCCGACCGCCCGACCCCGCGGATCGCCTCCGCGAGCGCGGCGACCCTGGCCGCGCGGTCGTCGCCGCTGGCCGGCCCGGCCGGGGTGCTCTCCGGAGCGCCGTTCTCCGTGTTGCTCATCGTTCGCTCCAAAGGGGTCACTCCAGTGCCGCGCCCGGTCTCACCTGAACGGTGCGGCCGGCCGTCGTCGGTCGCGGGGCGGGCCGGCCGCTACAGCTCGGTCCACTCCTGGTCGGGGTAGCGGTGGACCGGCGCCGAGATGTCGTCGAGCGCACCGCGGATCTCACCCGGAAGCGTAAGCGCCTCCACCGACAGCGCCGCCTGCAGCTGGAGCGGGGTCCGGGCCCCGAGCAGCGCGCTGGCCACCCCGGGCCGGTCCCGGACCCAGGCCAGCGCGACCGCCAGCGGGCTGCTGGCCAGTCCGTCGGCGGCGGTCGCGAGCGCGTCCACGATCCGTCGCGAGCGCTCCCCGAGGTAGGGCTGGACGAAGCCGGACAGGTACGGCGAGGCGCCGCGGGAGTCCTGCGGGACGCCGTGCCGGTACTTGCCGGTGAGCACGCCGCGGCCGAGCGGGGAGCGGGCCAGCAGCCCGATCCCGGCGTCCCGGGCCGCGGGCAGGGCCTCCCGTTCGATGCCGCGCTGGAGCAGCGAGTACTCCAGCTGCGCGGAGGCCAGCGGGGTCCGGCCGTGGTGGGCGCGCTGCCAGGTGGCGGCCCGGGCGAGCTGCCAGCCGCTGTGGTCGCAGACGCCGACGTAGCGGGCACGCCCCGAGGTGACCGCGATGTCCAGCGCGCTCAGGGTCTCCTCGAAGGGCGTGCCCGGGTCGTGCGCGTGCACCTGCCACAGGTCGACGTACTCCGTGCCGAGCCGGCGCAGCGAGGCGTCGAGGGCGGCGAGCAGGTGGCCGCGGGAGCCGTCGAAGCGGCGGGCGGTGCCCGGGACGCTGCCGGACTTGGTGGCGATGACCAGCTCCGAGCGCGGGACCAGGCCGTCGGTGAGGCGGGAGAGCAGGTACTCGGCGCCGCCGTCGGCGTACACGTCGGCGGTGTCGACCAGGTTGCCGCCGGCGTCGACGAAGACCTTCAGCTGTTCGGCGGCCTCGTGCTCGTCGATGTCGCGGCCCCAGGTCATGGTGCCGAGGCCGAGCCGGGAGACCATGAGCCCGGTACGGCCGAGGTGGCGCAGTTCCATCGGACGGCCTCCGCTGGCTGGTGAACTCGCAGGTGGGGAGAGGCTTCTCCCTCGCGGGTGAGCGTAGCGGCCGGTGCCCGGGCAGGGGCGCCGACCCGCAGGGGGCCGGGGCCCGCCCGGCCCGGCCGGATACCGTCGCATGTGACCCGCGACACAGCTACCGACGAGTAGCATCCTGCTCGGACACCCGGTTACGCTCCGGGGCAACCCGACTGGAAGGTGTGGCACCCCATGCGACTCGGCATCAACCTCGGCTACTGGGGACTCGGCATGGACGCCGACAACATCGCGGTCGCCCAGGAGGCCGACCGGCTGGGCTACTCGGTGTGCTGGGCCGCCGAGGCGTACGGCTCCGACGCCGCCACCGTGCTCAGCTTCGTGGCCGCGCGGACGGAACGGATCGACGTCGGTTCGGCCATCTTCCAGATCCCGGCCCGCACCCCCGCGATGACCGCGATGACCGCCGCCACCCTGGACACCCTGTCCGGCGGCCGCTTCCGGCTCGGCCTCGGCGTCTCCGGCCCGCAGGTCTCCGAGGGCTGGTACGGCGTCAAGTTCGACAAGCCGCTCGCCCGCACCCGCGAGTACGTGGAGATCATCCGCAAGGCGATGTCCCGCGAGCGCCTGGTCCACGAGGGCGAGCAGTGGACGCTGCCGCTGCCCGGCGGCCCCGGCAAGCCGCTCAAGCTCACCGTGCACCCGGTGCGCGAGCACATCCCGCTGTACATCGCGGCGATCGGCCCGAAGAACCTGGAGCAGACCGGCGAGATCGCCGACGGCTGGCTCGGCATCTTCTTCGCCCCCGAGCACGCCGCGCTCTCCGTCGAGCCGCTGCGGGCGGGCCGCGCCAAGGCCGGGCGGACCCTGGAGGGCTTCGACCTCTGCCCGACCGTGACCATCTCGGTCGGCGAGGACATCGAGGCCGCCGCCGACGCCCAGCGCTCCTACGCCGCGCTCTACATCGGCGGCATGGGCTCCAAGGAGAAGAACTTCTACAACCAGCTCACCCGGCGGATGGGCTTCGAGCAGGCCGCCGACGAGATCCAGGAGAAGTACCTCGCCAAGGACTACGCGGGCGCCGCGGCCGCCGTCCCGCACGACCTGATCGACGCGACCTCGCTGCTCGGCCCGGTCGAGCGGATCGCCGACCGGATGCAGGCCTACGCCGACGCGGGCGTCACCACGCTGACCCTCGCCCCGGCCGGCTTCACCCTGGACGACCGGCTGCACGCGCTGCGCACCGGCGTGGAGGCGCTGGAGCGCGCCGGCCTGGCCTGACGCCCGCCGGGTGAGGGGTGGCGGTGGCCGTCACAGCCAGCCGTGCCGTTTGAAGATCCGGTGCAGCAGCAGGCAGACCACCGCCATCAGCCCCAGCACCGCCGGGTAGCCCCAGGGCTGGCGCAGCTCGGGCATCTCGTCGAAGTTCATCCCGTACACGCCCGCGATCAGCGTCGGCACCGCGGCCAGCGCGGCCCAGGCGGAGATCTTCCGCATGTCGTTGTTCTGCTGCACGCTGACCTGGGCCAGGTGGGCGCCGAGGATGTCGGTGAGCAGCCGGTCCATGCCCTCCACCTGGTCGTTGGTGCGCGCCAGGTGGTCGGCGACGTCCCGCAGGTAGGGGAGCGCCTCGGGACGGACGAACGGCACGCCCCCGCGTGCGAGGCGCAGCATCGGATCGAGCAGCGGGCCGGTGGCGCGCCGGACGGTGACCAACTGGCGCTTGTAGCCGTAGATCCGGCCGGCGGTGTCGCGGTCGGCCCGGCCGGGGGCGAAGGTGTCGGCCTCCAGTTCGTCGAGGTCGCCCTGGAGCGCCGCGGCGACGTCCATGTGGCCGTCCACGACGGTGTCGCAGACCCGGTGCAGCACCGCGCTCGGCCCGTACCGCAGGACCTCGGGTTCGGCCTCCAGCTCCTTGCGCAGGCCGCTCAGCGGGGTGTCGGCGCCGTGCCGGACGGTCATCACGTAGGCGTCGCCGACGAAGACCATCACCTCGCCGGTGGTGACCGCGTAGCCGCCGGGACGGTGGCCGAGGGTCTTGAGGCTGAGGAACAGCGAGCCGTCGTAGACCTCCAGCTTGGGCCGCTGGCGGGCGCTGACGGCGTCCTCGACCGCCAGCGGGTGCAGGGCGAACTCGTCGCTGACCAGGGCCAGTTCCTCGGCGGTCGGCTCGAACAGCCCTATCCACAGGAAGCTGCCGTCGCCGGCCGCCCGGGCGGCGGCCAGGGCGTCGGAGTAGTCCGCGGGCCCCTCGGTGCGGCGTCCGGCCCGGTAGATGGCGCAATCGACGATCATGCGGGCCATTGTCGCCCGCCGACGGCCCGGGCGGGAGCGAACCGGCCGGAACCGGGCCCGGAACGCCCGGGCCGAAACCCGGGCCCGGGCCCTCTCCCGCCCCCCGAGGCCGTAGGCTGAGCCCCATGCCCACCCTGCTGCTCGTCCGCCACGGCCGCTCCACCGCCAACACCGCCGGGATCCTGGCCGGTTGGACGCCCGGGGTGGACCTGGACGACACCGGGCGCGGGCAGGCCGCCGCGCTGGCCGGCAGACTCGCCGGCGTCCCGCTGGCGGCGGCCGTCAGCAGCCCGCTGGAGCGCTGCCGGCAGACCCTGGCCCCGCTGCTGGCCGCCCGGCCCGAGCTGGGCGAGCCGGCCCTGGACGAGCGGCTCGGCGAGTGCCACTACGGCGAGTGGACCGGCCGCCCGCTCTCGGAGCTGGCCGAGGAGCCGCTCTGGCGGACCGTGCAGGACCACGCGGCGGCGGCCGCCTTCCCCGGCGGTGAGTCGCTGCGCGAGCTGAGCCACCGTACGGTCGGCGCGGTGCGCGAGTGGAACGCCGAGGTCGCCGCCGAGCACGGCGAGGACGCGGTCTGGATCGCCTGCTCGCACGGGGACGTGATCAAGGCCGTGGTGGCCGACGCCCTCGGCCTGCACCTCGACCACTTCCAGCGGATCAACGTCGACCCCTGCTCGGTCACCGCGATCCGCTACACCCCGCGGCGGCCCTTCGTGCTGAGAATGGGCGACACCGGCGACCTCGGCTCGCTGGCGCCCCGGCCGCGCCCCGCGGAGGGGCCCGCCGGGGACGCCGTGGTCGGTGGCGCCACCGGCGCCTAGGACGGGTGCCGGGGGCGGCCCCGGCACCCGCCCGGCCCCGCCCCGGGGACCCGCCCGGCACCGGTCCGGGCTCCCCGGGCATGCCCATGAGGTCGTAGGGTGGCTAACGAGCCCCGAGCGGCACCGTGAGCGGCGCCCGGTACGGCCAGCACCACCGCACGAGCACCACCGCATCAGCACCACCGCGCAGTACCGCGGAACGGCACTTTCGTGCCGCCCCGCGCCGACACCAGAACGAGCGAAGCGATCCGGAGCGAGAGCGTGCCCCGTCAGGTCTTCTACTACGACCAGCCCGAACGGTTCGTGGCCGGCACCGTCGGCCAGCCCGGCGCGCGGGCGTTCTACCTCCAGGCCAGCGCCCGCGGCCGGATCACCAGCGTGCTGCTGGAGAAGACACAGGTCGCCGCCCTCGCCGAGCGGATCGACGAGGTCCTGGACGAGGCGCTGCGGCGCAGCGGCGGCGGCACGGCGATCCCCGCGGCCGCCCCGCAGGACCTGCTGGACACCGCGCCGCTGGACCTGCCGCTGGAGCAGGAGTTCCGGGTCGGCACCATGGCGCTGGCCTGGGACAGCAACGACGAGTGCCTGGTCGTCGAGGCGCAGGCCGTGGTCGAGCAGGACGAGGACGAGGAGGACGTCGACCCGACCTTCGACGACGACGAGGAGGGTCCGGACATGCTGCGGGTGCGGCTGTCCGGCGCGATGGCCCGGGTCTTCGCCAAGCGGGCGCTGGACCTGGTCGCGGCCGGCCGCAAGCCCTGCCCGTTCTGCAACCTCCCGCTCGATCCGGAGGGCCACCTGTGCCCGCGCGCGAACGGCTACCGGCGCTGAACACCGACCTCGTCCCCGAGGCGGACCCGGTGGCCGGGGCCGCGCTGGCCGCCGACGTCCCCACCGCGCTGCGCCTGCTGCGCGAGGGCGCCCTGACCGTCCACGGCCGTCTCGGGGACGCCTCCAACGCCGCGCTGTACTGCACGGTGACCCTGGACGGGCTGAGCGCGCAGGCCGTCTACAAGCCGGTGGCCGGCGAGCGCCCGCTCTGGGACTTCCCGGACGGCACCCTGGCCGGGCGCGAGGTCGCCTCGTACGAGCTGTCCGCGGCGACCGGCTGGGCGCTGATACCGCCGACCGTGCTGCGGGACGGCCCGCACGGCCCGGGCATGGCCCAGCTGTGGGTCGAGCCGGACCCGGCGGCGGACCCGCTGCTCGCCCTCCAGGACCCGGCCGGGCCCGAGGAGGGCTGGCTGCCGGTCGTCCTGGCCGAGGTCGGCGGCGGGCGCACCGCCCTGCTGGTCCATCCGGACGACGCGCGGCTGCGCCGGCTCGCCGTGCTGGACGCGGTGCTGAACAACGCCGACCGCAAGGGCGGCCACCTGATCCCGGCCGCCGACGGGCGGATCTACGGCATCGACCACGGCGTCACCTTCAACACCGAGGACAAGCTGCGCACCCTGCTGTGGGGCTGGGCCGGGCAGCCGCTGCCCGCCGAGGCGACGGCCGTGCTGGAGTCCCTGGCCGGGCGGCTGGACGGTGACCTCGGCGAGCTGCTCGCCCCGCACCTGACCGCCGCCGAACTCGACGCCACCCGCGCCCGGGTGGCCGCCCTGCTGGGCAGCGGTACCCACCCGCACCCGTCGGACGACTGGCCGTCCATCCCCTGGCCGCCGATTTAAACTGTATTGGTCTGGACCTGTGGGGCCGTCCGGCCGCAGGCTGGTCCGATGGACGACCGACCGACCACCCCCACCGCCCGCCGGAGCCCGCGGTGAGCGCCCGTACGGCCGACCTCCCGCTGCACCGGCTGGAGGTCCCGCTGCCGCACGTACTGCCCTTCGCGATCGGCTCCTTCGACACCATCGGGCCGCTCTCCCGGGCCGGATTCCCCCACCGGCACTCCTTCTTCGAGATCGTGCACGTCACCGCCGGCACCGGTGCCCACGTCCTGGACCTGGTCCGCCGGCCGCTGGAGCCACCGCAGTTGTGCGTCATCGCGCCCGGTCAGGTGCACTACTGGGACGACGTGCGGGGCCTGACCGGGCAGGTGGTGCTCTTCAACGAGGACTTCCTGCTCGACCATCCGCAGGACCTCGGCGCGTTACGCGCCCTGGCCGACAGCCCGCGTCCCGCCCTGGGGCCGGAGGCGGGCCCGATCGCCGCGCTGCTGGGCGAGATGGAGCACGAGTACCGCGCCCTGCCGACCGGCTACCCCGGGGTGCTGCGCGCCTACCTGCACATCCTGATCGTCCGGGCGCTGCGGGTGGGTGACGCCGGCGGTCACCCCGCCGCGCCCGGGCGTACGGCCGAACTCGCCGACGCCTTCACCCGGTTGATCGGAGGCCCCGGCGGGGCGCAGCGCACGGTGACCTCCTGCGCCCAGGAGTTGGGCGTCTCGCCGGGCCATCTGCAGGCGCTGGTCAAGGACGCCACCGGCCGCACGCCGGGTCGGCTGATCCGCCAGCAGCAGACCCTGGAGGCCAAACGACTGCTCGCCTGCACGGATCTGACGATCCGCCAGGTGGCGAAGGAGGCCGGCTTCGGGGATCCGGCGTACTTCTGCCGGTTCTTCCGGCGGGAGACCGGGCTGACCCCGGGGGAGTTCCGGACGGGGGTCGGAGGAAATCACCACGATCCCCGGATCGAGTCCATCGCGGCGGCCCCGGGCGGCCCGTAGGTTGGCTGCTGGCCACCGGTGGCCGCCCGGTTCTCCGGGTCCGGGCGGGCATCGGCCCGGTCCTTGTCATGCCCCCACCATGGCAAGGGCCGCCCACCCGTTCGACCACCCCCACCACCACCGAAGGAGTCGGCGCATGCCCGCACCCGAAGAGCCCACGGCCGGGCCCGAGGGCCTGATCGACCGCCGGATCAGCCGCAAGACCGTCCTCAAGGCCGCCGCCGTCGTCGGCACCGCCCCGCTGCTGGTCGGCGGCGGCGTGGCCCTCGCCCGCGACCAGGCCGGCACCGGCCAGGCCCCCGGCCTGACCCCCGAGTGCCACGACGGCGACGCCCCGACCATCGAGCAGACCGAGGGCCCGTACTTCAAGCCCAACTCCCCGCTGCGCACCTCCCTGGTGACCGCGAACACCCCGGGCACCCGGCTCACCGTCAGCGGCTACGTGTTCGGCCGGGCCTGCCTGCCGATCGCCAACGTGCTGATGGACTTCTGGCAGGCCGACGTCAACGGCGCCTACGACAACGCCGGCTACACCTTCCGCGGCCACCAGTTCACCAACGCGCAGGGCGCGTTCAGCCTCACCACGATCGTCCCCGGCCTCTACCCGGGCCGCACCCGGCACATCCACGTCAAGCTGCAGGCGCCCGGCCGGCCGGTGCTCACCACGCAGCTGTACTTCCCCAACGAGCCGCGCAACAGCACGGACACCATCTACGACGCCCGGCTGCTGATGAACGTCCGTCAGGTCGGATCGGCGAAGGAGGGCACGTACGACTTCGTGCTGAACGTCGCCCAGACGCCCAGCCCGACCCCCACCGGGCCCACGCCCACCCAGACCCAGACCACCCCGCCCGGCGGCACCTGGACCGCGGGCGCGTCCTACCGCGCGGGCGACCGCGTCACCTACTCCGGCGCCTCCTACGAGTGCCTCCAGGCACACACGGCCTACCCGGGCTGGGAGCCGCCGAACGTACCGGCCCTCTGGAAGCGCCTGTAGCGGCTCCGGGCGCTGCACCAGCGGGTCGCGCGCCCGGCCGGCGGCAGGGCCGGCCGGGCGCTCCTCCGTGCCCGCGATCCCTCCGGGGCGCCGTTTATTCCCCCCCGGGCGGAGCAACACCTTCCGGAAGGCATC
>NZ_JBSGFD010000243.1:0-11418 GCF_053603215.1 Kitasatospora sp. NPDC004240
GCCTTCGGCCGGGAGGTGCCCCCACCGCATGGACTCCTCCCCCAGCCTCCGGCCGGGAGGTGCCCCCACCTCCGCCTTGCGATGCACGCACCCAGCCGCCGCGGCCTGATCCGACCTGATCCACAAGACAGACCCTGGCCCCGCCCCGACCGCGCCTCCTCCGAGTTCCCACCCCTGCCGTTTCCCGCCCCCGGGTACGCTGCCCCCCGTCGGGTGCGGGCCGTGCCGCGCCCCGACGTATCGTGACCAGGGGCACCAGCCCGACGATCAGACACAGACCAGGGTGGAAACCGCAGTGCGCGACCTCAAGCAGCTCGTGAAGGCGTACGACGTCCGGGGCGTCGTGCCGGACCAGTGGGACGAGGGCCTCTCGCGGGCCTTCGGCGCAGCGTTCGTCAAGGTCACCGGGGCGTCCGCGATCGTGGTCGGCCACGACATGCGGCCCTCCTCGCCGTCGCTGAGCCGGGCCTTCGCCGAGGGCGCCGCCGCGTACGGTGCCGACGTCGTCGAGATCGGGCTCTGCTCGACCGACCAGCTGTACTACGCCAGCGGCAAGCTCGACCTGCCCGGCGCGATGTTCACCGCCAGCCACAACCCGGCCGAGTACAACGGCATCAAGCTCTGCCGCGCCGGCGCCGCCCCGGTCGGCCAGGACACCGGCCTCGCCGAGATCCGCGAGCTGGTCGAGTCCTGGACCGCCGAGGACGACACGGTCACCGTCCCCGCCGTCGACGCCGAGCCCGGCGCCCTCTCCACCCGGGAGACCCTGCGCGGCTACGCCGACCACCTGCTCGGCCTGGTCGACCTCACCGCGATCCGCCCGCTCAAGGTGGTCGTGGACGCCGGCAACGGCATGGGCGGCCACACCGTGCCGACCGTCTTCGAGGGCCTGCCGCTCGACCTCGTCCCGATGTACTTCGAGCTGGACGGCACGTTCCCCAACCACGAGGCCAACCCGCTCGACCCGAAGAACCTGGTCGACCTCCAGGCGAAGGTCCGCGAGACCGGCGCCGACATCGGCCTCGCCTTCGACGGCGACGCCGACCGCTGCTTCGTGGTCGACGAGCGCGGCGAGCCGGTCTCCCCGTCCGCCATCACCGCGCTGGTCGCCGCCCGCGAGATCGCCCGCGCCCGGGCCGCCGGCGAGGACGAGCCGACCATCATCCACAACCTGATCACCTCGTGGACCGTCCCCGAGGTGGTCCGCGAGCTCGGCGGCACCCCGGTGCGCACCCGCGTCGGCCACTCCTTCATCAAGCAGGAGATGGCCGTCACCGACGCCGTCTTCGGCGGTGAGCACTCCGCGCACTACTACTTCCGCGACTTCTGGCGCGCCGACACCGGCATGCTCGCCGCGCTGCACGTGCTGGCCGCCCTCGGCGGGCAGGACGGCACGCTCTCCGCGCTCACCGCCGAGTACGACCGCTACGCCGCGTCCGGCGAGATCAACAGCACCGTCGCCGACCAGGCCGGGCGCTCCGCCGCCGTGAAGGCCGCCTACGCCGTCGAGGGCACCACCGTCGACGAGCTGGACGGCCTCACCGTGGCCGGCCCGGACTGGTGGTTCAACCTGCGCGCCTCCAACACCGAGCCGCTGCTGCGCCTCAACGTCGAGGCCAAGGACCCGGCCCGGATGGCCGAGCTGCGCGACGGCGTTCTGGCCGTCGTCCGCGCCTGAGCCCACCCGGCTCCCGGGCCCGCGCCCGACGCGAGCCGCGCACCGCCCCGGCCGGTAGTGTTGCCACCGGCCGGGGCACCGGCGTGCCCCACCCCCGAGTTCTGGAGCCCGACACCCATGAAGCTGGAATCCTTCCTGCTGGAGATCCTGGTCTGCCCCCAGTGCCGGGCCGCGCTCACCGAGGGCGGTACCGAGGACGCCCCCGAGCTGGTCTGCACCGGTGAGGGCTGCGGCCTGGCGTACCCGGTCCGCGACGGCATTCCGGTCCTGCTGGTGGACGAGGCCCGCCGCCCCGCCTGATCCTTGGGGACGGATCCATCGGGACGGGATCCCCAGGGACGCCAGTCCGCACCCGATCGGCCGGAGGCCTGCCGCATGCTCGACGACACCCTGCTCGACGACCCGGCCGCCCTCCAGCGCGCCGACCGCGACCGGGCCCTGCTCGCCCTGGCCGGCTCCGGCGCCCGGGTCCGGACCGCGCTGCGCCTCGCCGACGCGGCCGGCCTCGCCGAGCTGCGTCCCGACGGCCGGCCGCGGGCGATCATGGTGGCCGGCCACGGCAGCGCGCTGACCGCCGGCGAGGTGCTCGCCGCACTGGCCGGCACCGGCAGCCTGATCACCCCGCTGCCGCCGGTCGACGCCAGGCCCGTCCCGCGGGTCGACCGCGGCGTCACCCCGGCCTTCACCGCCGGTCTCGAATGGCAGCTCCCCGGCTGGGCCGGCCCGCTCGACCTGCTGGTCGTCAGCTCCGCCGACGGCGGCGAGCAGGGCCTGGTCTCGCTCGCCGAGCAGGGGTACGCGCGCGGCTGCGCGATCGTGATCACCTCGCCGGCCGGCAGCCGGCTCGCCGAGGCCGCCCTCCAGGTGCGGGCCCTGCCGCTGCCGTACGTGCCGACCGACCTGCCGGAGCCCGAGCCCGGGTACGCCGAGCGGCCCGCCGAGCCCGACCTGCCGGCCGAGGACCCGGCCGCGCTCTGGGCCCACCTGACCCCGCTGCTGGCGCTGACCGAGAAGCTCGGCGTCACCCAGCTCCCGGCGGGCTCGCCGGCCCTCACCGCCGACCTGCTGGACGAGACCGCGGTGCGCTGCCGCCCGGACGCCGCCGCGTACACCAACCCGGCCAAGGGCCTGGCCGCCCGGCTGGCCGGCACCGTCCCGCTGCTGTGGGCCGAGGGCCCGGTGGCCGGCGCCGTCGCCACCCGCTTCGCCGCCCGGCTCGCCGACCGCGCCGGGCGCCCCGCGCTGGCCGGCCAGCTGCCGCAGGCGCTCACCGCGCACCGCGGCATGTTCACCGGCCAGCTCGGCGCCGGCGCCGACCCGGACGACTTCTTCCGCGACCGCGTCGAGGAGCCCGACCCGCTGCACCTCCAGGTCCTGCTGCTGCGCCACACCCCGGGCCGGCCGGGCGGCGAGGAGGGCCCGTTCGAGGTGCCCGCCGACGACGAGCAGCCGCGCGGCCACGCCACCACCCGGGCGCACCGGCTGGCCGCCGCCCACGACGTCCGGCTCTCCGAGTACGCCAGCGCCCGCCCGGACCCGCTGCACGCGCTCGCCGAGCTGGTCGCGCTGACCGACTTCGCCGCCGTCTACCTGGGGCTCGCGGCGCAGTCGTGACCCGCGGGGCCGCGGGGGCCCGTGCCACGGGATCACGGGAGCGCCGGGGCGGGATACGGTATGCGGTCGACAGCACAGCGTCCGGCCGCACCACCGGCCCCGGCGGAGGGACCCTCCCGAGCATGAGCACCGAAGGCGGTACCAAGGCACTGGTCGCGGCCCTGTCCGCGAACGTGGGGATCGCGATCGGCAAGTTCGTCGCCTTCGCGTTCTCCGGCTCCTCCTCGATGCTCGCCGAGGGCGTGCACTCGCTCGCCGACTCCGGCAACCAGGTGCTGCTGCTGGTCGGCGGCAAGCGCTCGCAGCGCGCCGCCACCGAGGAGCACCCCTTCGGGTACGGGCGCGAGCGGTACGTCTACGCCTTCCTGGTGTCGATCGTGCTGTTCAGCGTCGGCGGCATGTTCGCCGTCTACGAGGGCTACGAGAAGATCGCCCACCCGCACGAGCTGGAGGACTGGTACTGGCCGATCGGCGTGCTGGTCTTCGCCATCGCGCTGGAGTCCTGGTCCTTCTTCACGGCCTACCGCGAGGCGGCCAAGGACAAGGGCGGCCACGGCTGGTCCGCGTACATCCGCCGGGCCAAGGCCCCCGAGCTGCCGGTGGTCCTGCTGGAGGACACCGGCGCGCTGATCGGTCTGGTGCTGGCGCTGTTCGGCGTCGGCCTGACCGTGATCACCGGTGACGGCGTCTGGGACGGTGTCGGCACGCTCTGCATCGGCCTGCTGCTGATCGCCATCGCGCTGGTGCTGGCCCTGGAGACCAAGTCGCTGCTGATCGGCGAGTCCGCCCACGAGGAGGTGGTCGGGGAGATCCGCGACGCCCTCGTCGACCACGACACCGTCACCGGCGTGATCCACATGCGCACCATGCACCTCGGCCCCGAGGAGCTGCTGGTCGCGGCCAAGATCGCGGTCAACGCCGAGGACACCGCCGAGCAGGTCGCCCGGGCCATCGACTCCGCCGAGGCGCGGGTGCGCCGCGCCGTGCCGATCGCCCGTGCCATCTACCTGGAACCGGACATCTACAGCGCCGAGAAGGCCGCCCTGGGCGACGACCCGAACGCCACCCCCGGCGGCCCCGGCCCGGCCGCCCACTGACCCTCCGGCGCCGCCGCCGGGCCCGTTCCCGAAGCCGCCCGGCGGCGCGTCGCGGCCGCCCGGCGCCGACCGGAATTGGGCCGTGAACGCCCGTCCGCGGGGGCCGTCGGTGTAGATTCGTCTGGCAGAGCCAAACGTCGCTGCTGATGGCGGTCGATCGGCGCTCCCGCCCCCGGCGGGTCGTACCGGTCGAGGGAGAGAGGTCCTCCGACGGATTGTGCCGCGCAGCGGGAGCCTGCCCTCCACCGGGCCGGGCCACCCCGGCGACGCCGCGTACCCGTGCGGCCCGCCGTGCTGCGACGCACACCGGACCTTGGCACCACCCCATCAGCGAGGAGCAGACGCATGTCGACCGACATCACCGGTGACTTCAAGGTCGCCGACCTTTCCCTGGCGCCGTTCGGCCGCAAGGAGATCCAGCTGGCCGAGCACGAGATGCCCGGCCTGATGTCCATCCGCGCGGAGTACGCGGCCGCCCAGCCGCTGGCCGGCGCCCGCATCACCGGCTCGCTGCACATGACCGTGCAGACCGCCGTGCTGATCGAGACCCTGACGGCCCTCGGTGCCGAGGTCCGCTGGTGCTCCTGCAACATCTTCTCCACCCAGGACCACGCCGCCGCCGCCGTCGCGGTCGGCCCGGAGGGCACCCCGGAGAACCCGCAGGGCATCCCGGTGTTCGCCTGGAAGGGCGAGACGCTGGAGGAGTACTGGTGGTGCACCGAGCAGGCGCTGACCTGGCCGGACGGCCAGACCCCGAACATGATCCTGGACGACGGCGGTGACGCCACCCTCCTGATCCACAAGGGCGTCGAGTTCGAGAAGGCCGGTGCCGCGCCGGACCCGTCCACCGCCGACAACGACGAGTTCCGCATCATCCTGGAGCTGCTCAACCGCACGCTCTCGGAAACCCCGAACAAGTGGACCGAGGTCGCCGCCACCATCAAGGGCGTCACCGAGGAGACCACCACCGGTGTCCACCGCCTGTACGAGATGCACCGCGACGGCAACCTGCTGTTCCCGGCCATCAACGTCAACGACTCGGTCACCAAGTCGAAGTTCGACAACAAGTACGGCTGCCGCCACTCGCTGATCGACGGCATCAACCGCGCCACCGACGTCCTGATCGGCGGCAAGGTCGCGGTCGTCTGCGGCTACGGCGACGTCGGCAAGGGCTGCGCCGAGTCGCTGCGCGGCCAGGGCGCCCGCGTCATCGTCACCGAGATCGACCCGATCTGCGCCCTGCAGGCGGCGATGGACGGCTACCAGGTCGCCACCCTGGAGGACGTCGTCGAGACGGCCGACATCTTCATCACCACGACCGGCAACAAGGACATCATCCTGGCCTCCCACATGGCGCGGATGAAGCACCAGGCCATCGTCGGCAACATCGGCCACTTCGACAACGAGATCGACATGGCCGGCCTGGCCCAGCTGCCCGGCGTGGTGAAGACCGAGGTCAAGCCGCAGGTCCACGAGTGGCGCAAGGCCGACGGCCGCACCATCATCGTCCTCTCCGAGGGCCGCCTGCTGAACCTGGGCAACGCGACCGGCCACCCGTCCTTCGTGATGTCCAACTCCTTCGCGAACCAGACGATCGCCCAGATCGAGCTGTTCACGAAGACCGAGCAGTACCCGATCGGCGTCTACGTGCTGCCGAAGCACCTGGACGAGAAGGTCGCCCGCCTCCACCTGGACGCGCTGGGCGTCAAGCTCACCACCCTGACCCAGGACCAGGCCGACTACATCGGCGTCCCGGTCGACGGCCCGTACAAGGCGGACCAGTACCGCTACTGATCACGGCCGCGCCGGTGGGCGTGCACGCGTGAAGGAGGCCGGCTCCCCCCGTGGGAGCCGGCCTCCGGCGTTCGTACGCCCTGCCTCAGCGCAGCACGTCGGTGGTCCAGGTGTCGACCTCGGGGCCGGTGATGTGGACGTGCTCGGCCAGGAACTTGGCGAGCCCGCCCAACTGCTCCAGCTCCGGCAGCACCTTCCCGCCGGTCCCGGCGCAGATCCTCAGGCCCTGCTCGACCCGGCAGAGCGGCGGGTTCGGGTCGGCGTACGTCGGATCGCCGTCGATCTCGGGAGAGGGATTGGGCACCGGGATGTCCGGGTGGACGCTCACCGAGACGGTCTTCGTCCGCGGGTGCGCCGTCGGGTCCTCGCTCGGGATCGTGAACATCACCCACACGTCCCAGGGCCACTCGGGGGTTCCGGACGGCCGCGACAGCGTCACGTCGTCCGCCTTGAACGTCGCGGGCAGGCCGGAGAACCAGAGCGGGATCGGGACGTCCGTCCTGCCGTACGTGACGCCCTCGGCCACCTTGAGCAGCGTCTCCCGGGAGAGGTCGTCGGGCTTGCCCCCGTAGGCCTGGATCTCCGCCCAGCGGCCCGACGGCGTCAACCAGCGCAGGTACTGGTCGCCGGTGTAGTCGGGCCGGTCGGCCTTCAGGAAGTAGGCCGACCGCCCGTTGACCGGCGGGGCCGGTGTCCGGGTGACCGTGACCCCCTGCTGCGGCTGGCTGGGCGGCTCCTGCCCGGCCGGGTACAGCGAGAGGATCATCCGTGCGGCGCGGTCGCCCTTCCCGGAGGCCCAGGCGGAATCACCGTGGTAGCCGACCTGGTAGCCGACGCCGCTCTCGCCGTTCACCCACTCCGGCAGCCAGCCGAACCTGACCTCGGTGGTCAGCGGGTCGACCTTGGCGTGGCCCGCGCCGCCCTTCGCGGGCGTGCTCGCCGCCGGGCTCGGCGACGGCGCGGCGACCTGGGCGGCCGGGGGGACGACGGTGGTGCCGGCGGAGGCCGACTGCAGCATCAGCGAGCCGGTCACCACCAGCGCGGTGACCGCGGCCACCGAGCCGATCGCGGCCCGCCGGCGACGGCGCAGTCGGGCCCGGCCGCGGGCCAGTGCCACGCGGGGGTCCAGGGCGGATGCCGGGGCCGGCTCCTCGGCCAGGGCGGCCAGTTGCTCGGCCAGGTCCGGGTGGTCGTGGTGCTCGTCGGTGGTCATGACGTCCTCTCGGCGGCGACGGGGCGAACGGTGAGCGTGTTGCGCAGGGCGTCCAGACCGCGCGAGGTCTGGCTCTTGACGTTGCCGGACGAGCAGCCCAGGGCCTCGGCGGCCTGCTCGACGGTCAGGTCGCAGTAGTAGCGGAGCACCACGGTGGCCCGCTGGCGCGGCGGCAGCGCGGCCAGCGCCTGGCGCAGGTCCAGCGAGACGTCCAGGTCGACGCTCGCCGAGGCGACGTCCGGCTCGACCTCGGCCCGGGCCCTGCGGCGCCACCAGGGCGTGCGCTGCTCCGCCAGGAAGGTGTTCACCAGCACCTTGCGCGCGTAGCCGTCGAGATTGTCGACCCGGTCCATCCGCGGCCAGTTCACGTACAGCTTGGTGACGCTCTCCTGAACCAGGTCGTCCGCGCGATGCCAATCCCCGCACAGCAGATAGGCGACCTTGCGCAGCCAGCCGCCCCTGGAGGCCACGTACTCCGTGAACTCCGCGTCGCGTGCCTGCTTCGCCATTCCCGCCCCCCTCCCTCGAACCCGTGGCGCTCCGAAGGCGCCGTCCGACCCCCTGATGCGAGCACCGGAACGGAAGGTTGCACGCGGACCACCGATCCGCCGCACATAGGCTTCGGGCATGCCCAACGGCCGGTACTCGCTCCACGACACCCATGACCACGTGCTCCTCGGCGAGGAGCGCTTCAGCTGCGCCCCCGGCCCGGCCGGCTGGCGGTACGTCTCCAAGACGTACGCGCCGGACGGCAGCGTGCTCGGCACGGTCGACCTCACGCTGGACTCGCGCAGCCGTCCGCTGCGGATGGAGCTGAGGGCGGGCGGCTGGCAGGTGCGCGGCGGGGCCGTCGACGGGGTGGCCTGGGTGCGCACGGACGCGGCCGACCCGGGCGGGGAGTCGGCCGCCGAGGGCCACGACCGCGCGCACGGCTTCACCGGCCGCTCGCCGGCCTTCCTGGTCGCCACCGCCCGGCTGCTGCGGCTGAGCCCGGGCGCGAGCACGCGGGTGCGGCTGGTGGAGTTCAGCGATCCGGTGCTGGCGCCGCGCACCCTCGACCAGGGATGGCTGCTGGAGGGCGTCGACACGCACGCGACCGACTCCGGGCCGCTGCTGGTGGAGCGCTACCAGGTCGCCGACCTGGAGACCGGCGAGCAGCGGGTGGTGCACCTGGCGGGGGACGTGGTGCTGGCCGCCGGGGGCATCGAGCTGGAGGAGCTGGAGTCGCCGCCGAACGCCTGGCCGGAGTTCGGCGGCTGAGGTGCCGACCGTCGGGGCCCGGGTGCCGGGGCCCCGATTGCCGGAGGCGCGCGTCAGGCGGGTGGGGCGTCGGGCGGGCCGTGTGTCAGGCGGGCGGGGCGAAGCCGGTCGAGGCGGCCGGCGGCGGAGTGCTCGGGGACGGGGCGGCCGGCTTCGGGGCCACGGCGGGCATCGGCGCGGTGGTGAGCGGGGAGAGCTCGCCGTCCGGCGCCGCGGGAACGGCGACGGGAGCGATCGGGGGCGCGTACGGGCCGCCCTGGGGGACGGAGTGCGGCACGGCCTGTGCGGCCTGTGCCGCCTGTGCCGCCTGCTGGGCGGCGAAGCCCTGCGCCCGGGCCCACTCGCGCCGCTGGCGCTCGACCAGCACCGCGCCCAGGTAGCCCGCCGGGTGCAGCCCGTACGGGACCGGGTGCCCGGTGTGGGCGGCGAGGTCGCCGGCGAGTCGCGCGGACAGCTCGTGCGCCACCGGCTGGTCGAGCTCGCCGATCCGGCCGAGCAGCTGGCGGATCGCCAGCCAGAGCGGCTCCGGTACCGCCGACAGATCGAGCGAGACCAGCTCGCCGGACATCGCCTGGAGCAGCTGCGGCGGCACCGGCGGCAGCGCGGGGCCCGACTTCCCGCCCGGTACGCGCTCACGGACCACCATCGTCCCCGCGAACAGGTCGCCGAGCCGCTTGCCCTGCGGCGACACCGCGGAGGAGATCACCGCGGGCACCCCGCCCAGCACGTTGATCTCGAAGAACCCGGTGATCCCGCGGACCAGCGAGTGCCGGAACCGCACCGGCCCGCCGTCGCCGCGCACCACCCGCAGGCCGAACACGGCCTTGCCGAGCGAGCGACCGCGGCTGAGAGTCTCGACGATGACGGGCACCGCCACGAGGAAGAACACCATCAGCCCGAGTGTCAGCGCGGCGAAGGCGGCGTCGTCGAGGTCGGTGAGGGTGAAGCCCAGGACGATCGCGGTCACCGCCAGCCCGGCGAACTCCACGAACAGGTCCATCAGTACCGCCAGCGCCCTGCTGGGAAGCTTCGCCGTGCGCAGGCCGAGGACGACCGCCTCACCCGTCACCAGGTCGCTCAAGACACCCGTCCGTTCCAGTCCGTGGGCCGTGCGGGGGTTCTCGGTCCGGATCCCGCCCCCGTGATCCCGTCCATCTGCAGTCGTCAACATACGGTGCCCGCCTCCCGCACCGGAAGGGAGGTCGGTACCTCCGGCGGTCCCCTCCGGGCCCGGCCCGCCGGGCACGGTATCCCCGGTGAGCGCCGGGGCGTCCTCTGGCATGCTGGGCCCGCACCAGCCCGCACGCATCCGAATTTCCCGCGCGCCCGCATTTCCCGCGTGCCCGCGCCGACCATGGAGCCGCCGAATGGACCTGGACGTCTTCGTCGCAACCCACCAGGGGGAGTGGGCCCGGCTGGACGCCCTCGCCCGACGACGCCGGCTCAGCGGCGAGGAGGCCGACGAACTCGTCGCCCTGTACCAGCGCGCCACCGGACACCTGGCCAAGGTGCAGGCCGCCGCGCCCGACCCCACCCTGGAGGGCCGGCTCACCTCCCTGGTCTCCCGGGCCCGCGACGCGGTGACCGGCACCCGCACCAGCGGCTGGCGCGACGTCGGCCGCTACTTCCTGGTGAGCTTCCCGGCCGCGCTCTACCGTTCGCGCCGCTGGTGGATACCGATCGCGGTGCTGTCGCTGCTCGTCGCGTCCCTGGTCGCCTGGTGGGTGGCCAACCACCCCGAGGTCCGCAACAGCCTCGCCTCCCCGGCCGCGATCCGGGAGATGACCCGGCCCGGCGGTGACTACGAGGCGTACTACTCGGACCGGCCCGCCAGCTCCTTCGCGGCCCAGGTCTGGACGAACAACGCCTGGATCGCCGTGCTCTGCCTGGTCTCCGGCATCGTGCTCGGCCTCCCGATCATCTACATCCTCTGGCAGAACGTCCTGAACCTGGGCGTCGCCCTCGGCCTGATGGCCTCGGCGGGCCGGCTCGACCTCTTCCTCGGCCTGCTCCTGCCGCACGGCCTGCTGGAGCTGACCGCCGTCTTCGTCGCCGCCGGCCTGGGCCTGCGTCTCGGCTGGACGGTCATCGACCCGGGACCGCGCACCCGCGCGACCGCGATCGCCGAGGAGGGCCGCGCCATCGTCGGCATGTCGATGGGCCTGGCCGTCGTCCTCGCCGTCTGCGGAATCCTGGAGGCCTTCGTGACCCCCTCCGGCCTCCCCACCTGGGCCCGCATTTCCATCGGCGCCGTCGCGGAGATCGCTTTCCTGCTCTACGCCCTGGTGCTGGGCCGCAAGGCCGCCGCGGCCGGCGAGGTCGGCGACCTGGAGGCGGCCGACCGGGCCGACCTGCAGCCCGTCGCGGCCTGACGGTGGTCAGCGGCAGGCCGCTGACCTGCTAGTCTTCTCGCATCCCGGAAAGACCATTGACGTGGCCCGGATGGGCTAGTAGATTCGAACGGTTGGGTCTGACTGGACAACAGTCGGCCCCGGGCGTACTGTCTACGACAGCGCCGGATCGAGGCGAGCGCGTTCACGAATGCGTGCCCGATGAGGTAAATCCCGGAACTGAGCACACCGAAAGCTTTGATAAGCTTCGGAGCGAAGTTGAAGGAAATCCCGCCAGCGGGAATTCGGAGAAACGAAGCCGGTTAAACCGGCCGAGAACATCTGATAAGCTGGTAACACGAAAGAACGAAGCGCCCGGAGGGCCCGCTGGAAGGCGGTCCGAAGGAAGTGTCCGTTCCTTGAGAACTCAAC
>NZ_JBSGFD010000244.1:0-11192 GCF_053603215.1 Kitasatospora sp. NPDC004240
CGTACCGGGCGGCGGCGTGAGCGGTGGGCTCGATCAGACGTTGAAGCCGAGCGCGCGCAGCTGCTCGCGGCCGTCGTCGGTGATCTTGTCCGGGCCCCACGGCGGCATCCAGACCCAGTTGATCCGCAGGTCCTTCACCAGGCCGTCGGTGGCGGTCTTCGCCTGGTCCTCGATGACGTCGGTCAGCGGGCAGGCCGCCGAGGTGAGCGTCATGTCGATGGTGGCCACGTCGGACTCGTCGATGTGGACCCCGTAGATCAGGCCCAGGTTGACGACGTCGATGCCCAGCTCGGGGTCGACGACGTCCATCAGGGCCTCGGTGAGGTCCTCGACGGAGACGGTGCCGGCGGTGGTGCCCACGATGCCCAGGGGGTTCTCCTCCGCGGCGGAGGGGGCGGGCGTCTCGGTGGTGTCGCTCATGTTTCTGTCCTCCTCTGCTGCGTCAGTCGTTCACGGCGGGCTGCTGGGCGAGCGCCTTGGCGGTGGCGTCCTTCCAGGCCATCCAGCTCAGCAGGGCGCACTTGACCCGGGCCGGGTACTTGGAGACGCCGGCGAACGCGACCGCGTCCTCCAGCACCTCCTCGTCGCCCTCGCCCTGGCCCTTGCTCTGCATGAGCTCCAGGAAGGCCTCCTGGACGGCCTGCGCCTCGCCCACGCTCTTGCCGACCACCAGGTCGTTCAGCACCGAGGCGCTGGCCTGCGAGATCGAGCAGCCCTGCGACTCGTACGACACGTCGGCGACGGTGGCGCCGTCCAGCCGCACCCGCAGGGTGATCTCGTCCCCGCAGGTCGGGTTGACGTGGTGCACCTCGGCGTCGCCGTCCCGCAGCCCCTTGCCGTGGGGGTTGCGGTAGTGGTCCAGGATGATGTCCTGGTACATCGAGTCGAGCTTCATGTCGTGCCCCGTCCCGTCAGCCGAAGAAGTTCCGGACGTGGTGCAGGCCGTCGATCAGGGCATCGACCTCGCCCGGCGTCGAGTACAGGTAGAACGACGCCCGCGTGGTCGCCGGAATTCCGTACCGCAGGCAGACCGGCCGGGCGCAGTGGTGGCCGACGCGCACGGCGATGCCCTGCTCGTCCAGCACCTGGCCGACGTCGTGCGGGTGCACGTCGCCGAGCGTGAAGGAGATCGCGGCGCCCCGGTCCACGGCGTTGCGCGGGCCGATGATCCGCAGGTCCGGGACCTCCAGCAGGCGCTCCACCGCGTACTCGGTGATCGCGTGCTCATGGGCGGCGACCTTGTCCATGCCGATGCCGGACAGGTAGTCGATGGCCGCGCCCAGTCCGACCGCCTGGGCGATCGGCGGGGTACCCGCCTCGAACTTGTGCGGCGCCGGGGCGTAGGTGGACGAGCCCATGGTGACGGTCTCGATCATCTCGCCGCCGCCGAGGAACGGCGGGAGGTCCTCCAGCAGCTCCTGGCGGCCCCAGAGCACGCCGATGCCGGTCGGGCCGAGCATCTTGTGGCCGGTGAAGGCGACGAAGTCGGCCTCCAGCGCCTGGACGTCCAGCACCATGTGCGGGGCGGCCTGCGAGGCGTCGATGACGACCAGCGCGCCGACCGACTGGGCCTTGCGCACGATGGTCTCGACCGGGTTGATCGTGCCGAGCAGGTTGGAGACCAGGGTGAACGAGACCACCTTGGTGTTCTCGGTGATCACCTCGTCGATGTTCGACAGGTCGAGGCGGCCCTCGTCGGTCAGCCCGAACCACTTCAGCTTCGCGCCGGTCCGCTGCGACAGCAGCTGCCACGGGACGATGTTGGAGTGGTGCTCCATCTCCGTGATGACGATCTCGGAGTCGGCGTCCACCCGGTACGGCTCATCGGCCCAGGTGAGCATGTTGGCGACCAGGTTCAGCGACTCGGAGGCGTTCTTGGTGAAGATCACCTCGTTGCGGCTGGGCGCGTTGATGAACGCCGCGACCTTGTCACGGGCGCCCTCGTACAGCGCCGTGGCCTCCTCGGCCAGCACGTGGACGCCGCGGTGCACATTGGCGTTGTGCCGCTCGTAGTACGCGTTCAGCGCCTCCAGGACCTGCCGCGGCTTCTGCGAGGTGGCCGCGTTGTCCAGGTAGACCAGCTGCTTCTCCTCGTGGAGCAGCCGCTGCAGGACCGGGAAGTCCTTGCGGATCGCGTCGGTGTCGAGCAGGCCCGTCAGGGCCGCCGACTCGTGAGTACGGGTCACTCGGAAGCGCCCCCCTTCACATAGGCCTCGTAGCCCTCGTTCTCCAGCTTGTCGGCGAGCTCGGCGCCGCCGGACTCGACGATCCGGCCGCCGGCGAAGACGTGCACGTAATCGGGCTTGATGTAGCGCAGGATGCGGGTGTAGTGGGTGACCAGCAGGGTGCCCACCTCACCGGTGGAGCGGACCCGGTTGATGCCCTCGGAGACGATGCGCAGCGCGTCGACGTCCAGGCCGGAGTCGGTCTCGTCGAGGATCGCGATCTTCGGCTTGAGGAGCTCCAGCTGGAGGATCTCGTGGCGCTTCTTCTCACCGCCGGAGAAGCCCTCGTTGACGTTGCGCTCGGCGAAGGCGGGGTCCATCTGGAGGGCGGCCATCGCCTCCTTGACCTCCTTCACCCAGGTGCGCAGCTTGGGGGCCTCGCCGCGGACCGCGGTGGCGGCGGTGCGCAGGAAGTTGGAGACCGAGACGCCGGGGACCTCGACGGGGTACTGCATGGCCAGGAAGACGCCGGCGCGGGCGCGCTCGTCGACCGACATGGCCAGCACGTCCTCGCCGTCCAGCAGCACGGTGCCGCCGGTGACGGTGTACTTCGGGTGGCCGGCCAGCGAGTAGGCCAGGGTGGACTTGCCGGAGCCGTTGGGGCCCATGATGGCGTGGGTCTCGCCCTGCTTGACCGTCAGGTCGACGCCCTTCAGGATCTCGCGCGGGCCGTTCTCGGCCTCGACGGAGACGCGGAGGTCGTGGATTTCAAGGGTAGCCATGTGTACTCAGGACTCCTGGTTGACGGAGACGAGCACATCGTCCCCTTCGATCTTTACGGGGTAGACAGCGACCGGCTTGGTGGCGGGCAGGCCGGAGGGCTTGCCGGTGCGCAGGTCGAAGCTGGAGCCGTGCAGCCAGCACTCGATCATGCAGTCCTCGACCTCACCCTCGGCGAGCGAGACGTTCGCGTGCGAGCAGGTGTCGTTGATCGCGAACACCCCCTCGTCGGTGCGGACGACGGTGACCGGCACGCCGTTGAGGTCCACGCGCTTGGGGACGTCCTCGGAGAGGTCGCTCAGCGCGCAGGCGCGGAGGAAGGACATCAGACCGCCGCTTCCAGCTCGGCCTCGATCTTCTCCATCAGGTGGTCCTGGATCTCCGCGACGCCGATCTGCTGGACCAGCTCGGCGAAGAAGCCCCGGACGACCAGGCGGCGGGCCTCGTCCGCCGGGATGCCGCGGGCCTGCAGGTAGAACAGCTGCTCGTCGTCGAAGCGGCCGGTCGCCGAGGCGTGGCCGGCGCCGACGATCTCACCGGTCTCGATCTCCAGGTTGGGGATCGAGTCGACCCGGGCGCCGTCGGTGAGCACCAGGTTGCGGTTGTGCTCGTACGTGTCGGTGCCGACGGCGGCGGCGCGGATCAGCGCGTCGCCGACCCAGACCGCGTGCGCGTCCTCGCCCTGGAGGGCGCCCTTGTAGACCACGTTGGACCGGCAGTGCGGGGTGTCGTGGTCGATGTGCAGGCGGTGCTCCAGGTGCTGGCCGGCGTCCGCGAAGTAGAGGCCGAACAGCTCGGCCTCGCCGCCGGTGTCGCCGTACACCACGCGCGGGTGGATGCGGACCAGGTCGCCGCCGAAGGTGACGACCACCGACTTGAAGCTGGCGTCCCGGCCGATCAGCGCGGTCTGCTGGGCCGCGTGCACCGCGTCCCGCTCCCAGTCCTGGACGGAGACGAAGGTCAGCTTGGCGCCGTCGCCGATCAGCAGCTCGACGTTGGCGGCGCGGGTGCCGGTGCCGGTGTGGTTGAGCACCACGATGGCCTCGGCGAACGGCTTGACGTCGATCACCACGTGCGCGAAGCGGGTGCCGCCCTCGCCGTGCACGTCGATGCGGACCGGCTCGGTGAGCACCTGCTCCTTGGGCACGGTGACGACCAGCGCCTGCTCGAAGGAGCTGAACGCCTGCGCCGCGACCCGGTCGACCGGCGCGCCGGCCTTGCCCAGGCGGGCGTCGTCGCGGCCCACGGTCTCGGCGGTCACGCCGTCCGGCAGGGCCAGCTCGATCTTGTCGGTGCCCTCGCCGTCCTTCTCCACGGAAGTGGCGGCGGTGCCGTCGTGCAGGCCGGCCAGGCGGTGCAGCGGGGTGAAGCGCCAGTCCTCCTCGCGGCCGGTGGGCACCGGGAAGTCCGCGACGTCGAAGGAGGGCTTGACCGCGACCCGGGCGTCGATCGGCTGCTGGACGGTGGCGCGGCCGGTGCCGGGGCCCGCGAGCTGGGCCCCGGCGCCGGCGGTGCCGACCTCGATCGAACCGGCGGTGGTGGAGCCGGTGGTGTTCTCAGCCATGGCTGTTCGTTGTGCTCTCTTCCTCAAGGTTTCCGATGGGCGGCGGTCGGCTGCGTCAGCCGACGGAGCCCTCCATCTGCAGCTCGATCAGCCGGTTCAGCTCCAGCGCGTACTCCATCGGCAGCTCGCGGGCGATCGGCTCGACGAAGCCGCGCACGATCATCGCCATCGCCTCGAACTCGGTCATGCCGCGGCTCATCAGGTAGAAGAGCTGGTCCTCGCTGACCTTGGAGACGGTCGCCTCGTGACCCATCGAGACGTCGTCCTCGCGGACGTCGACGTACGGGTAGGTGTCCGAGCGGGAGACCGTGTCGACCAGCAGCGCGTCGCAGAGCACGTTGGACTTGGCGCCGTGCGAGCCCTCGCCGATCTCGATCAGGCCGCGGTACGAGGTGCGGCCGCCGCCCCGCGCCACCGACTTGGAGACGATGTTGGAGGAGGTGTTGGGCGCCATGTGCACCATCTTGGCGCCGGCGTCCTGGTGCTGGCCCTCGCCCGCGAAGGCGATCGACAGGGTCTCGCCCTTGGCGTGCTCGCCCATCAGGTAGACGGCCGGGTACTTCATGGTGACCTTGGAGCCGATGTTGCCGTCGATCCACTCCATGGTCGCGCCCTCGTACGCCACGGCGCGCTTGGTGACCAGGTTGTAGACGTTGTTCGACCAGTTCTGGATGGTCGTGTAGCGGCAGCGGCCGCCCTTCTTGACGATGATCTCCACGACCGCGGAGTGCAGCGAGTCGGAGGAGTAGATCGGCGCGGTGCAGCCCTCGACGTAGTGGACGTAGGCGTCCTCGTCGACGATGATCAGCGTCCGCTCGAACTGGCCCATGTTCTCGGTGTTGATCCGGAAGTAGGCCTGCAGCGGGATGTCGACGTGGACACCCTTCGGCACGTAGATGAAGGAGCCGCCCGACCAGACGGCCGTGTTCAGCGCGGCGAACTTGTTGTCGCCGGCCGGGATGACGGTGCCGAAGTACTCCTTGAAGATCTCCGGGTGCTCGCGCAGCGCGGTGTCGGTGTCCAGGAAGAGGACGCCCTGCTGCTCCAGGTCCTCGCGGATCTGGTGGTAGACGACCTCGGACTCGTACTGCGCGGCGACACCGGCGACCAGGCGCTGCTTCTCCGCCTCCGGGATGCCCAGCCGGTCGTACGTCGCCTTGATGTCCGCCGGCAGGTCCTCCCAGGACTCGGCCTGCTTCTCGGTGGAGCGGACGAAGTACTTGATGTTGTCGAAGTCGATGCCGGAGAGGTCCGAGCCCCAGGTCGGCATGGGCTTCTTACCGAAGAGCTTCAGGCCCTTGAGACGCAGGTTCAGCATCCACTCGGACTCGTTCTTCTTCGCGGAGATGTCGCGGACGACCTCCTCGCTGAGCCCGCGCTTGGCGGCGGCGCCCGCGGTGTCCGGGTCAGCCCAGCCGTACTCGTAGGTGCCCAGGCCCTCGAGCTCCGGGTGCGAAACGGTGTCAGTCATGCGAGCTTCCTAACGCGCGGACGCTGAATCTTGGGTGGACGTACCGGCAGTCGGCGCGGCACCGGAGCCCTGGCGCGCGACGCGCGCGGCGCCGGCGGAGGTCGACGGTGCGGCACCGGGTGCCGGCACATAGGTCGTGCAGACCCCGTCGCCGTGGGCGATGGTGGCCAGCCGTTGCACATGGGTCCCGAGGAGCTGGGAGAAGAACTCCGTCTCGGCCTCGCACAGCTGCGGGAACTGCTCGGCGATGTGCGCGACCGGGCAGTGGTGCTGGCAGAGCTGGGCGCCGGCCGGGGCCTTCGCCGTGGCCGGCGGCACCCGCCGCACCGTGGCAGCGTACCCGTCGGCGCTCAGCGCCTGGGCCAGCGCCTCGGTGCGCTCACCCGCCCCGGCCTGCCGCAGCGCGGCGAGGTACTTCTCGCCCTGCTTGCCGAAGCGCGCCCGGGCGAAGGCGGCGACCGCCTGCTCGCCCGCCTTGCCGCCTCCGACCGAGTCGGAGATCCAGCGCAGGGCGTCGGCGGCCAGCTGGTCGTACGCCTGGTAGAAGGCGTCCCGGCCGCCGTCGGTGAGGGCGAACACCTTGGCCGGACGGCCCCGGCCGCGGCTGCCGTACACCCGCTGCTCGCGGGCGTCGACCAGGCCCGCGGCGGCCAGTCCGTCCAGGTGGCGGCGGACGGCGGCGGCGGTCAGGCCGAGCCGGCTCGCCAGGTCGGCGGCGGAGGAGGGGCCGTGATCGAGGATCGAACGCGCGACCCGGTCACGGGTGGCGCGGTGGCCCTCCAGCAGCACCTCTGCCGCGGTCGCGGGCACGGAACAGCCGGGGGCCGACTCGGCCTCCTGCTGCGTGGGGTGCTCGCGCATGTTTTTCACAACACGATTGTTGCGTAATTCCTTCCGGCGGGACAAGCCGTGATCCACGCCTCAGCCGTGGCATCTGTCACGCAGGTAAGCCTTACCTGACCTGCGGAGATGATCTTTGCGGCGCTCCGGTCGGCCGCTTCCGGGCCGTTCCCGGGCCGCTCGCGGGCGGTGTGCGAACCGTGTACGACCTGCTCACGGGCCGTGTACGACCTGCTCGCGGGCAGGTCGGGGGCACGACGGCGCCGGGCCCCGGCAGGCCCGGGCCCGCCGTCCGGGCGCGGCGTGAGCGCCTCTTACACTCGCCGGTATGCATTCCGAACCCGCGGTCCGCATCACCGGGCTGGTCAAGCGCTACGGCGACAAGATCGCGGTGGACGGCCTCGACCTCACCGTCGCCCGCGGCGCGATCACCGCCGTCCTCGGCCCCAACGGCGCCGGCAAGACCACCACCATCGAGACCTGCGAGGGGTTCCGCCGCCCCGACGCGGGCACCGTCCGGGTGCTCGGCCTCGACCCGGTCGCGGACGCCGCCGAGCTGCGGCCCCGGGTCGGCGTGATGCTCCAGTCCGGGGGCGTCTACGCGGGCGCGCGCGCCGTCGAGATGCTCCGGCACACCGCGAAGCTGCACGCCCACCCGCTGGACGTCGACGCCCTCGTCGAGCGCCTCGGCCTCGGCTCGTGCGGCCGCACCACCTACCGCCGGCTCTCCGGCGGCCAGCAGCAGCGGCTCGCGCTCGCCATGGCCGTGGTCGGCCGCCCCGAGCTGGTCTTCCTGGACGAGCCCACCGCCGGCCTCGACCCGCAGGCCCGCCGCGCCACCTGGGACCTGGTCCGCGACCTGCGCGGGGACGGCGTCACCGTGGTCGTCACCACCCACCACATGGACGAGGCCGAGCAGCTGGCCGACCGGGTCGCGATCGTCGACCGCGGGAAGGTCATCGCCGACGGCACCCCGGACGAGCTGTGCCGGGGCGGCGCCGAGTCCTCGTTGCGCTTCGACGGCCCGCCCGGCCTGGACCTCACCACCCTGCTCAAGGAACTACCCGAGGGCGCCACCGCCACCGAGCCGGCCCCGGGCAGCTACCGGATCGAGGCGCCGGTCGACCCGCAGCTGCTGGCCACCGTCACCGGCTGGTGCGCGGCCTCCGGCATCCTTCCCGAACGGCTGGCCGTGCAGCGCAACAGCCTCGAAGACGTCTTCCTCGACCTGACCGGACGGGACCTGCGCTCGTGACCACGTACACCCCGCGACCGGGCGCCGCCCCCGTCGGCCGGATGCTGCTCGCCCAGACGGCCTTCGAGACGAAGATGCTGCTGCGCAACGGCGAGCAGTTGCTGCTGACCGTGATCATCCCGACCGTCCTGCTGGTCCTCTTCTCCGCCGTGGACATCGTCGCGGTGGACGGCCCCGGCAAGCGGGTGGACTTCCTCGCGCCCGGCCTGCTCGCGCTGGCCGTGATGTCCACCGCCTTCACCGGCCAGGCCATCGCCACCGGCTTCGAACGGCGCTACGGGGTGCTGAAGCTCCTGGGCGCCAGCCCGCTGCCGCGCTGGGCGCTGCTCACCGCCAAGACCGGCTGCGTGCTGGTCACCGAACTGCTCCAGGTCACCCTGCTGACGGTGATCGCGCTCGCCCTCGGCTGGTCCCCGCAGGGGAACCCGCTCACGGTGGCCGCCCTGCTGGTGCTCGGCACCGCCGCGTTCTCGGGCCTCGGCCTGCTGATGGCCGGCACGCTCAAGGCGGAGGCGACGCTCGCGGCGGCCAACCTGGTCTTCATCCTGCTGCTGCTGGCGGGCGGGGTGATCGTCCCGCTCTCCAAGTTCCCGTCGGCCGTCCAGTCGGTGCTGGAGCTGCTGCCGATCGCCGCCCTCTCCGACGGCCTGCGCTCGGTGCTGCAGCACGGCGCGGGCGTCCCGTGGGGCGACCTCGGCATCCTGGCCGGCTGGTCGGTGCTCGGTCTGGCGGCTGCGGCCCGCTTCTTCCGCTGGGAGTAGTCGGCCGGTTCCGCATGCGCCCCGGCGGCCCCTTGCTCGACACCGAGCGAGGGGCCGCCGCCGTTCGCGGGCTCAGCCGGGTATGCGGTGGCGCCCCCTGGGGGCGGGCGCGATCTCGGGGCCGAAGCGGCCCGCCTGGCGGGCGACCCAGGCGTACTCGCGGGTGCCGTCGGGGAGGTCGCGCAGCTCCCAGCGGCCGTACGGGGTGATCGGCGGCGGCGCGGCGGCGGGCCGGTCATCGGGGTGCGGCATCCTCAGCGTGGCGACGACCCCGAGCGCGACGGTGACCAGGGCGAGCGCGAGCAGGGTGAGGAGGGCCGCGCCGACCAGGAAGCTGGCGGTGCCGGACCTCACGCGGCGGCGTCCAGCTCGAACCAGACGAGCTTGCCCCGGCCACGCTTGCGCGGCGCCGCGCCGAACCGGTGGGTGAGCGAGCGCACGAGGTGCAACCCGCGGCCGGACAGCTCGTACGGGTCGGCGGGCGCGGGAGGTTCGGGCGGTTCGGGGAGCACGGGGCTGTCGTCCGCGACCGAGACCCGCAGCGTGCGGTCGGCGAGCAGCGCGACCACGACGGTCGGCGCGGGGCTGCCGCCGTGCTTCCACGCGTTGACGAACAGCTCGTGCAGGGCGAGTTCGGCGTCCCGGATCAGCCCCTCGGGCCACCCGGAGGCGGACATCGCACCGCACAGCGCCTCCCGCGCCCCCGACCAGTCGGGCGGCTCGGGGGACTTGGGGGAGGTGGAGAGGCAGGAGACACAGGGGAGGGTGAAGGCACGCAAGGGAGAACCTCCGCGAGGTTGTGCAGGTGGGTTCGTCGATCACCGACGGACACATCGCCGTGAGCCAGGCCGGGGGCGGGGCTGGTTGATGCCACGCACGGCTGCTCTTCGGCGCGAGAGGACAGCAGGCGCCTACTGCCCTGGAAACAGCAGTTACTGACGATCCGTCGGATCGGCTGTGATGTCGACCATAGCCCACCGGTACCTAGATTTAAGTAGTTCGCCGGAAAGTTACCCCGCAAGGGGGACGGATGGCACCGTTGGCGGGCAGCGCGGCACACTGATCTCACGAAACTCCGAGAGGAAGACACCTTGCCCGGTCGCCGCAACCCGACCCTTCGTCAGCGCCGCCTGGGTGCCGAGCTGCGACGGATGCGAGAGCAGGCCGGCCTCGGCGGAAGCGAACTCGCCCGCATGCTCGGCGTGAGTCCGGCCCAGGTGACCCAGTTGGAGAACGGAAAGAGCAGCGTCACCATGGACCGGCTCCGTTCAATCGCAGCAGCCTGCAAGTGCACCAACCAGCCGCTCATCGCCGCGCTCTCCGACATGATCGCTTCACGAGAGAAGGGCTGGTGGGAGGCCTATCGCGGGGTCTTGCCAATGGACTTCCTAGAGGTGGCAGAGATGGAGGCCCACGCCCACAGGCTCTACACCTGGGCAACCACCTACATCCCGGGCCTTCAACAGACCGGCGCATATGCCTCCGCGGTGTTCTCCCGGATCACACCACCACTGCCTCGTCACGACATCCAGGTCAGGACCAAGTTCCGCGTCGAGCGTCAGAACGTCATCCGCTCCGGCGGAACCCCCTATGTCTCCTTCATCCACGAGGCCGCCCTGCGGATGCAGTTCGGCGGCCCGAGAGTGCTCGCAGACCAGCTCGACAGCTTGGTCGAGGACTCCGCGAAGCGAGCAGTCTCGGTGCGGGTCATTCCGTTCGACTTGGATACGTTCCCCGGCGCGGGCGAGAACATCATGTTCGCCGAAGGACCGGTTCCAGAGCTTGCGACTCTCCAAATGGACTCCGCACAGGGCGTCCTGTTCTTCGATTCCCCGGCCGATCTGGCCAGCCACCGGGCAACGTTCGCTCGCATGGACACTCTCGCCCTGCCGGATGATGAGTCGCGAAAGTTCATTCAATCCATCAGTGACGAGCTGAAGGGCAGGTATGAGGTCTGATTGGCAGAAGGCGAGCTACAGCGGCGCATCCAATGAGTGTGTCGAGGTCCGTACGGTCGACGGCCTGGTCGAACTCCGCGAGTCCGACGACGGCGACATCATCGTCCGCACCACCCCCACCAAGTTCGCCAAATTCCTCCAAGGCATCAAAGCAGGCGAGTTCGACCACCTCATCCCCGACCACACCGACTAGCCCACGTCCGGAGGCCCAGAATGCCTGACCCCAAGTGGCAAAAGTCCAGCTACTGCGCCGCAACCAATGAGTGCGTCGAGGTCCGTACGGTCGACGGCCTGATCGAGCTGCGCGAGTCCGACGACGGCGACATCATCGTCCGCACCACCCCCACCAAGTTCGCCAAATTCCTCCAAGGCATCAAAGCAGGCGAGTTCGACCACCT
>NZ_JBSGFD010000245.1:0-10957 GCF_053603215.1 Kitasatospora sp. NPDC004240
CACCGTCGCGGGCCGCGTCCGGGTGGACCGGGGGCTCGGTGCGGCGCTGGGCGGTGAACAGGACGATGCCGACGGCGAGCGCGACGCCGGCGGCCAGCACCCCGGACTCCGGGAACACGGTGGTGGCCAGGCCGAGGGCGAGGATCGGGCCGACGATGAAGCAGAACTCGTCGACCACCGCCTCGAAGGAGTAGGCGGTGTGCAGCTTGGGCGGCTCGTCGCGGTACAGGTGGGCCCAGCGGGCCCGGACCATGGCGCCGGCGCTGGGCATCGCGCCCATGCCGACGGCGAACACGAACAGCGTCCAGGACGGTGCGTCGAAGTGGGCGCAGAGCAGCAGCCCGGCGGCGGAGGCCAGGGTGAACGCCGCCGCGGGGAGGGCCACCCGGCGCTGCCCGTACCGGTCGATGAGCCAGGAGACCCCGGGGCCCAGCACGCCGGCGGCGATCGCCAGCGCGGCGGACACCGCGCCCGCCAGCCCGTAGGACCCCCTCAGCTGGGAGAGCATGGTCACGATGCCGATGCCGGTCATGGAGATCGGCAGCCGGGCTATGAAGCCGGCGGAGGAGAAGGCCAGCGTGCCGGGGGCGGCGAAGATCTGGCGGTAGCTGGACAGCACGGGGGAGCTCCGTGGAAGTAAGGAACAAGGCTGATCAAGACAGCTTACGTACCTTGGCAAACGGTAATTTCCGGACACCCCGCGTCGCCCCGGCGACGCCGTCCGGCCCCTCAATGGCAGGATCGGTCCCATGTCCGACGTGCGCAATCCCTCGCCCTCCGGCGCCGCTGCGACGGCCGCCGCCCCGTACGACGCGCTGCTGCTGCTCTCCTTCGGCGGGCCGGAGGCCCCGGAGGACGTCGTGCCTTTCCTGGAGAACGTCACCCGGGGCCGCGGGATCCCCAAGGAGCGGCTGAAGGAGGTGGGCCGGCACTACTTCCTGTTCGGCGGGGTGAGCCCGATCAACGAGCAGAACCGGGAACTGCTCGCCGCGCTGCGCAAGGACTTCGCCGAGCACGGCCTGGACCTGCCGGTGTACTGGGGCAACCGCAACTGGGCGCCGTACCTGGTCGACACCCTGCGCGAGATCGCCGCCGACGGGCACCGCCGCGTCGCCGTCCTCGCCACCAGCGCGTACGCCGGCTACTCCGGCTGCCGCCAGTACCGCGAGAACCTGGCAGACGCGCTCGCCGTCCTCGCCGAGGAGGGGCTGCCCGAACTGCGGGTCGACAAGCTGCGGCACTTCTACAACCACCCCGGTTTCGTCGGGCCGATGACCGACGCCGCCGTGGCCGCCCTGGAGACGCTGCCCGCGGAGGTCCGCGACCGGGCCCGGCTCGCCTTCACCACCCACTCCATCCCCGAGAGCATGGCCGAGACCTCCGGAGCCCCGGACGACCCGGCCCGCGGCCGCCCCGGCGGCGCGTACGTCGCCCAGCACCTGGACGTGGCCCGGCAGATCGCGGACGCCGTCGCCGGGCGCACCGGCGTCGCCGACCGCCCGTGGGAGCTGGTCTACCAGTCCCGCAGCGGCGCCCCGCACATCCCGTGGCTGGAGCCCGACGTCTGCGACCACCTGGAGGCCGAGCACGCCGACGGCGCCGCCGCCGTGGTGATGGTCCCGATCGGCTTCGTCTCGGACCACATGGAGGTCAAGTACGACCTCGACACCGAGGCCCTGGCCAAGGCCGCCGAACTCGGCTTGCCCGCCGCCCGCGCCGCCACCGTCGGCGCGGACCCCCGCTTCACCGCCGCCGTGCGCGAACTGGTCCTGGAGCGGGCCGCCACCGAGCGCGGCGAGGCGGTCACCCGCTGCGCCGCGGGACGGCTCGGCCCCAGCCACGACGTGTGCGCCGTCGCCTGCTGCCCCAACCCGCGCAGCCCGCGCCCGGCCGCCGCCGAGCGCTGAACCCCTCCCGAGGAGATCCCCGTGTCCGGCCCCAGGCCCGAACCGCTCGACAGTCCGCAGCCCGACCGCCCGCGGTCCGACGTACGACCCGACGTGCGACCCGACGACGCCCTGCTGGACGAACTGCTGGACGTCGCCCTGGACGCCGCCCGGCAGGCCGGGGCGCTGCTGCGCGACGGCCGGCCGGCCGACCTGGGCGTGGCCGGCACCAAGAGCAGCCCGGTCGACGTGGTCACCGAGATGGACCTCGCCTCCGAGAAGCTGGTCCTGGAACTGATCACCACCCGCCGTCCCCGGGACGGCTACCTCGGCGAGGAGGGCGCGGACCGCCCCGGCACCAGCGGGGTGCGCTGGGTGGTCGACCCGCTCGACGGCACCGTCAACTACCTCTACGGGCTGCCCTCCTGGGCGGTCAGCGTGGCCGCCGAGGTGGACGGCCGGGCGGTGGTCGGCGTGGTGTACGCGCCCGCCCGCGGCGAGCTGTTCCAGGCGGTGCTGGGCCGCGGCGCCCTGCTGGACGGCCGCCCGCTGGCCGCCCGGCCGGCCCCGCCGTGGGGCCAGGCGCTGATCGGCACCGGCTTCAACTACGTGCAGGCGGTGCGGATCCGCCAGGCCGAGGTGCTGCTGGCGCTGATGCCGCAGGTGCGGGACATCCGGCGCGGCGGCGCGGCCGCCGTCGACCTGTGCGACGTGGCGGCCGGCCGGCTGGACGGGTACTACGAGCGCGGCCTCGCGCCCTGGGACCGCGCGGCCGGTTGCCTGATCGCCGCCGAGGCCGGCGCCGTGGTCGGCGGCCGCCCGGGGCACGGCCCGGACGGCGAGCTCACGGTGGCCGCCGCGCCGGGCGTCCACGGACCGCTGCTGGAGCGGCTGGCGCAGCTGCGCGCCTGGGAGTAGGCACGCCCGCGGGCGCGCTCCGGACGGCATCCGGAGTGCGCCCGCGGCGTTCCCGGCCTCTGTGGAGCGGCTGCTCCCGGGCAGCGAAGAGCCCTGGCATTACGGGGGATGCCAGGGCCTTGGTCTCGCACGGCCCCCGAAGGGCCGCTGGTGCCGGAGGGACCGGCGTCGGGTCGGGCAGGGTCAGGCGGCGGTGCGGTGGCGCTCCAGCACGGTGTCCACACCGTGCTCGGCCGCGAGCCGACGGAGATCGTCCAGCTCGGACTGTTCCACCTCGGCCAGGAACTCGTCCCCGGCTTCGAGCGCGCGGTGCAGGTCCTGCTCGGCATTGGCGATGCGCTGCAGGATTCCGGCGGTGAAGGCGTCCATACGGGCCCCCTTACTGTGTCGGACGTGCACGTTCGTGCGTCCCCGGGCCAGCGGCGCGGCGGTCAGCGGAAGCGCCCCGACCGGGTAGGCCATGGATCTCCGGTCGGGCGTGGAGACGGCCTGCGGCCGCTCCCGATGACGTCCCAGCCCCTGGGCCGGCGCGGATGAACGCACGGCGGGTGGGTGCGACCGGCCGAGGAGCCAGATCGCGGGTGTGCACCTGTCCTCCCCGCCCCCGGGGCGGGGAAACCTCCCGGCGCGAGAAAGTTGCCCGTGTCACAGTCCAACCGGACTGATTCTCGTACGAACATGCGTACGGACCGTGCGGTGGACGGGCGACCGGCGGGCCGCGCACGGCCGGCCGGGCGGGCCGCACCGGAATCCGGCCCGTGCCCCGGAGGCAGCTTATCGCTGCTTTACCGCAGGACCAGGCAGGATGGAGGCACCGTCGGAGCCGCGCGTCCGCTTCCGGGGCCGGCCTGGGAGAAGGGACAACCACCGTGCGGGTACTCGTCGTCGAGGACGAGCAGCTGCTCGCCGAGGCCGTCGCCACCGGCCTGCGCCGCGAGGCGATGGCCGTCGACGTGGTGTACGACGGGGAGGCCGCGCTCCAGCGCATCGCGGTCAACGACTACGACGTGGTGGTCCTCGACCGCGACCTGCCGCTGGTCCACGGTGACGACGTGTGCCGCAGCGTGGTCGACCAGGGCCTGGCCACCCGGGTGATCATGCTGACCGCCTCCGGCGACATCAGCGACCGGGTCGAGGGCCTGGAGATCGGCGCCGACGACTATCTGCCGAAGCCGTTCGCCTTCAGCGAACTCGTCGCCCGGGTAAGGGCGCTGGGCCGCCGGGCGACCGTCCCGCTGCCCCCGGTCCTGGAGCGGGCCGGGATCTCCCTGGACCCCGGCCGCCGCGAGGTCATCCGTGACGGACGGACCGTCCAGCTCGCCCCCAAGGAGTTCGCCGTCCTGGAGGTCCTGATGCGGGCCGGCGGAGCCGTCGTCTCCGCCGAACAGCTCCTGGAGAAGGCCTGGGACGAGCACACCGACCCGTTCACCAACGTCGTTCGGGTCACCGTGATGACGCTGCGCCGCAAGCTCGGCGACCCGCCGGTGATCGTCACCGTCCCCGGCTCCGGCTACCGGATCTGACCCGGACCCCGACGGGAGACGGCCCGACGGGAGACAGGCCCGACGGACCCCCACCCACCACGCGCCCGCCCCGGCGGACGCCCGAGAGGACGATCATGACCACCCCGCCCCCGGCCGGCGGGGCCTCCGGCGCGCCCGCCGGAGGCCCGCGCGCCGTGCCGCCGCCCAAGCCCGCCGAGCCGCCGGTCCCGCCCCACGGCCCGCAGGCCACGTACGTCCCCGGCGACGGCATGCTCGCCTGGCTGCCGTTCCGCCCCACCATCCGCATGCGGCTCACGCTGCTCTACGGCGGCATGTTCCTGATGGCCGGCGTGGTGCTGCTGCTGCTGATGTACTTCTTCGTCCGGCAGGCCTTCCACGACGAGTCGCTGCCGAACCTCACCCTCGGCCCCGGCGTGGTGCTCTACACGCCCGACGGCAAGCCGGCGACGACCGAGACCTTCAACCAGTGGCTGGACGTCTACCAGACGAACCAGGCCAACCGCGCGCTGGACATCCTGCTGCGCAAGTCGCTGACGGTGCTGGTCTGCCTCGCCGTGATCGCCTTCGTGGCCGGCTACACGATGGCCGGCCGGGTGCTGCGCCCGCTCGGCCAGATCACCCGCACCGCCCGCGAGGTGGCCTCCTCCGACCTGCACCGGCGGATCGAGCTGGACGGCCCGGACGACGAGCTCAAGGAGCTCGCCGACACCTTCGACGACATGCTCGACCGGCTGCACCGCTCCTTCGACTCCCAGCGGCGCTTCGTCGCCAATGCCTCGCACGAGTTGCGCACCCCGTTGGCGATCAACCGCACCCTGCTGGAGGTCCAGCTCTCCGACCCGAGCACCTCGCCCGACCTCCAGCAGCTCGGCAGGACCCTGCTCGCCACCAACGAGCGCAGCGAGCAGCTGGTCGAGGGCCTGCTGCTGCTCGCCCGGTCCGAGAACGAGCTGACCGACCGGCGGCCGGTGGAGCTCTCCGAGGTGGCCGGCCGGGCCCTGGAGCAGACCCGCGCGGAGGCCGGCAAGCGCGAGGTCGAGCTGCGCTCGGAACTGAACCCGGTGATGGTCGCCGGCAACGGCGTGCTGCTCGAACGCATCGCGCTCAACCTGCTGCAGAACGCCGTGCGCTACAACGTCGCCGGCGGGTGGGTGGAGATCACCACCGCCGAGGTTGCCGGCGGCGGCGGGGAGCTGGTGGTCTCCAACACCGGCCCGGTGGTGCCCGGTTATGAGCTGGAGCACATCTTCGAGCCGTTCCGCCGGGTGAAGGGCGCCGACCGCACCCGCAGCGACAAGGGCGTCGGACTCGGGCTCTCCATCGTCCGCTCGGTGACCCGGGCGCACGGCGGCACCATCGAGGCCGCTCCGCGTCCCGGCGGCGGCCTCACGATGCGGGTGCGCATCCCGGGAGCCTGATCCCGCCCCCGGGGCCGCAGGGGCCCCGGTACGCCCTCCGGACCACCCGCGTTCCGTGCGCCGACCGAACCGAGCCGCCCCCGCCAGGCCTGTCAGAACGACATAAGCCCTGGCGGGGGCGGCTTGTCTTTTCCGGTCCGGGCAACTTACGGTGTCGTAACCTACGCCACCGTAAGCTGGGTGGAGAGCGGGCGTTCCGTACGCCCGTCCCCGCTCCGGCCGCCGGGTCAGCCGTACCCGTCCCCGGCCCCGTGTCCGCCCAACGCGCCCGTCCCGCGCGTGCCGTCCCCCAGGAGCAAGACTCGTGACCATCGCCCCCGTGCAGCGCACCGCCTCGATCGGTTCGAGCGCCTGGACCGACACGCGGCTGATCCTGGCCCTCGAAGAGGTCGTGGAGAAGGAGCTCAACCGGCACCTGAAGATCGCCAAGGAGTGGATGCCGCACGAGTTCGTGCCGTGGAGCCAGGGCCGCGACTTCGACGGCGTGCTCGGCGGCGAGGCGTGGTCCCTGGAGCAGTCCAAGGTCACCCCGCTCGGCCGGGTCTCGCTGGTGGTCAACCTGCTGACCGAGGACAACCTCCCCAGCTACCACCACGAGATCGCCACCATGTTCGGCCGCGAGGGCGCCTGGGGCACCTGGGTGCACCGCTGGACCGCCGAGGAGGGCCGCCACGGCATAGCGATCCGCGACTTCCTGCTCGCCACCCGGGCCGTCGACCCGGTGGAGCTGGAGCGGGCCCGGATGAGCCACATGTCCGAGGGCTTCGAGTCGGACAACGCGCACAGCATGCTGCACTCGGTCGCGTACGTGGCCTTCCAGGAGCTCGCCACCCGCATCTCGCACCGCAACACCGGCCACTACGCCGGCGACCCGCTCTGCGACCAGCTGCTGGCGAAGATCGCCAACGACGAGAACCTGCACATGGTCTTCTACCGGAACCTGCTCAAGGCCGCCCTGGAGATCGCCCCGGACCAGGCCATGCGCGCCATCGCCGACGTGGTCACCGACTTCCGGATGCCCGGTCACGGCATCCCCGGCTTCGAGCGGGCCGCCGCCCAGATCGCCATCGGCGGCGTCTACAACCTGCGCATCCACCACGACGACGTGCTCCAGCCGGTGCTGCGCCACCTCAAGGTCATGGAGATCTCCGGCCTCGGCCCGGACGGCCTGATGGCCCAGGACGAGCTCGGCGTGTTCCTGGAGGGCCTGGACGGGCAGGCGCGCAAGTTCGAGGAGCGCCAGGCGGCCCAGCTGGCCCGCCGCGCCGCCCGCGTGGCGGCCCAGTAGCGCGTCCGGCAGGCGCGGGCCCGGTCGTGCGACCGGACCGCCCGGGCGACCGCCCGGGCGGGTCGCGGCGACCGGGGGCGCACGGACGATCGGCCGGGTCCCGGGTGGGATCCGGCCGTTCCGGTTGGGTGGATTTTCCGTGTTTTGCCCTGGAAGATTCGGAACGTGACGAAGCTCACACCGTGTCGCTGCGCGGGTCCGCCCGATCTCGGAGGGTGATCATGTCGGGGGTCACACCCGTCGCCGTCCGTGACCGGATCCGCGACGGGGTCCCCTCCGATGGATTGGCGACCGCCCCTGGTGGGCAAGGGAATCGGCGGGAGGCCGAGCGGCACCCGGTCACTGTGGGTGGTCACCCGCAGGATGGCGCGGCGGCCCGGCGATGGCCCAGCGTGAGGCGTCCGGAGCCCGATCCGATCACCCCAACGGACCCCCGGCTGAGTGTCGATTGAGTAACAGGGCTTGAAGTAAGGCAAAATCTCGCCCTCGGGTCGGGCACAAGACCGACCCCCCATGCGTTACGTGCGCTGGAGATACCGCACACACCGCACAAACCCGGAGGGGGAGAGCGAACAATGGCAACCGACTACGACACCCCACGCAAGACCGATGACGACCTCAACGAGGACAGCATCGAAGAACTGAAGGCCCGGCGGAACGAGAAGACCACCAGCTCCGTCGACGTCGACGAGTTCGACGCCAACGAGGGCCTGGAGCTGCCCGGTGCCGACCTCTCGAACGAGGAGCTGTCCGTCCGGGTGCTGCCGCGCCAGGCCGACGAGTTCACGTGCATGAGCTGCTTCCTGGTGCACCACCGCAGCCAGCTCTACAGCGAGAAGAACGGCAACCCGATCTGCCGGGACTGCGGCGCCTGAGCAGCCCGCGGCCATGGTCCGGGTTCAGCGGCAGTCGCGAAACCGGCACCCCGCCCCTTCCGGCCCCGGGCAGCGGGGCCGGAGGCAGTTACCGCGGCCTTCACGGGGGCCGCACCTGCCGTACGGAGTCAGGGCAGTACGGAGTGACCGAGGGACGGTTCCGCAGTGCGGAACCGTCCCTCTCCGTTTCTCCGGGCCGTGCCGGGTTTCTCCGGACCCGTGCCGGCTCCCGTGGGGCACCGCCGGGCGGGTCGTGGCCCGGCGGGGCCCACGGGCGCGCCGCCGGGGCCTGGCTCAGGCGCGGGCGCCCTTGCGGGCCTCGTCCAGCGCCTCCGCCAGCCGCATCGGCGAGCGGGTCGACAGATAGAGGTACGGCGTCGGGTCGGTCGGGTCGGTGACCTCCACCCGCAGCGCGGTCGGCACGTAGCTGCGCAGCAGCATGAAGGCACGCGGGTCGGCCTTCACCCCGCGCCAGGCCACCGCGTCGGCCGGGCCGAGCGCGTGCGCCGTTCCCAGCGCCTCGACCGGGATGCGGGCCTGCCCGGCCACCAGGGAGCCCTGGACCACCCGGATCCGGGCGGAGCCGTAGCTGCTGATCGCGGCGGCGCCGGCCGCGATGCCGACCACCAGCCCGACCAGCGCGCCCACCGCGCTGAGACGCAGCAGGATCATGGCGAGCGTGAGTCCGGTCGCGACGGGGAGCAGCCACCAGAGGCGCGGCACGGTGAGGCGTTCGTCGTACATGCCCTCCATTGTGGGCGCCGTTACGCCGTGCCCCGGCACCGCACCCGGCCCCGGCCGCCGATTTCTCCCTTACCAGCGGAGCTACCCGTCGGTAGGGTTGGGTGGCGTGACCGGTTCGATTGCCACCCCGCCCCTGCCGGCGCCCGCCGCCGCGCCCCTCCCGCCGACGCCGACCACGCCGCCGCCGGACGCCTCCCTGCCGCCGCGCGCCCCGCAGGCACCCGCGCCCGGCACCCGGCTCGGCTCGCACTACGAGCACTGCTTCGGCTGCGGCCCCGGGCACCCCGGCGGCCTGCGGATCGACGCCGTGGCCGGCGAGGGGCTCGACGTCACCGCCGAGTTCACCGTCCGGGACCACCACCAGGGCGGCCCCGGACTGGCCCACGGCGGTCTGCTCACCGCGGCCATGGACGAGACCCTCGGCAGCCTCAACTGGCTGCTGCACGCCCCCGCGGTGACCGGCCGGCTGGAGACCGACTTCCTGCGCCCGGTGCCGGTGGACGCGGTACTGCACCTGCGGGCGTGGATCACCGGGGTGCACGGCCGCAAGATCTACAGTGCCGCCGAGGGCCGGATCGGCGGCCCCGACGGACCGGTGGCGATCCGGGCGACGGCGCTCTTCGTCCAGGTGAAGCTGGAACACTTCACCAAGCACGGTCGTGCCGAGGACATCGAGAGGGTCCTCGACGACCAGGACCTGATGAAGCGCGCCAGAGCCTTTGAGGTGAACCCTTGAGCCACACCCCCCGTCCGCCGGTGGACGTCCTGATCAGGCGCATCGACGCCGAGCTGCCGCTGCCCGCGTACGCGCAGCCCGGCGACGCCGGCGCCGACCTGCGGACCACCGTCGACGCCGAGCTGGCCCCCGGAGAGCGCGCGATCCTGCCCACCGGCGTCGCCATCGCCCTGCCGGACGGCTACGCGGCCTTCGTCCACCCCCGCTCCGGACTGGCAGCTCGTTGCGGAGTTGCGCTGGTGAACGCCCCGGGGACGGTCGACGCCGGGTACCGTGGAGAGATCAAGGTGATCGTCGTCAATCTGGACCCGCGCGAGGCGGTCAGCTTCCGGCGAGGGGACCGGATCGCCCAGCTGGTGATCCAGCAGGTCGAGAAGGCCCGCTTCCACGAGGTGGCCGAGCTTCCCGGGTCGGCACGTGCCGAGGGCGGGTTCGGGTCGACCGGCGGCCATGCAGCGGTCTAGGCTGCCCGCGAACTCGCAGGAAGCCGAGCAGGTATTCGCATCGGTCTTGGACCGGGAAGGACAGTGACCGTGTTCCGTCGTCGCCACAAGAGCGAGGACGCTGTCGAGCAGCTCGCCGACGACGCCATCAGCGCCGACGAGACGGCCGATGACGTCGAAGGTTCCGCCGAGAGCGAGAACGTGACCGAGCTGGACCCGGCCGACCGCGTCGGCCTGCCGCCGGCCCCGCGTCCGGACGGTCCGTGGGACTACTCCGAGCTGGAGAAGCCCGAGGAGGGCCGCGTTGACCTCGGGGGCCTGCTGGTCCCCGGTGTCGAGGGCATGGAGCTGCGCGTCGAGGTGGCGGGTGACGCGATCGTCGCCGCCACGCTGGTCCTCGGCAACAGCGCCATCCAGCTCCAGGCCTTCGCCGCCCCGAAGTCGGAGGGCATCTGGAGCGAGGTCCGCGAGGAGATCGCCAACGGCATCACCTCCCAGGGCGGCCTCATCGAGGAGGAGGAGGGCGAGCTGGGCTGGCACCTGCGCGCCCAGGTCCCCGTACAGCTGCCGGACGGCACCCAGGGTGTCCAGATGGTGCGCTTCGTCGGCTGCGACGGACCGCGCTGGTTCCTCCGCGGCGTGATCTCGGGCCAGGCCGCCGTGCAGCCCGAGATGGCCGGCATCCTGGAGCAGGTCTTCCAGCAGACCGTCGTCGTCCGCGGCGAGAGCCCGATGGCCCCCCGCGACCCGATCGTGCTGAAGCTCCCCGAGGACGCCCAGATGGTCGCCGACGGTGGCGGGGCAGCTGCCGCCGGCGAGGGCGACAGCCGCTTCGGCGGCACCGCGCTCGACCCGTTCGCCCGTGGCCCGGAGATCACCGAGGTCCGCTGAGCGTCCGCCTGAACAGGCCCTTCGCCCCTGCCCGGGACCCCGGGCGGGGGCGATTTGCTTGTGGCGGCTCCAAACCCGTACAGTTCCGGAGTCGCCGCGAGAGGGGCGGCCGAAAGCAAGTCGGATGAATGAAACTCCGGAAAACGGGGTGAAAAACTTCTGATAAGCTGGGAACACGAAAGAACGAAGCGCCCGGAGGGCCCGCTGGAAGGCGGTCCGAAGGAAGTGTCCGTTCCTTGAGAACTCAACAGCG
>NZ_JBSGFD010000246.1:0-10956 GCF_053603215.1 Kitasatospora sp. NPDC004240
CCGCGGACGGGGGCCGGCCGCCGGCCGGCACGGCGGGTGGCGTGACGGGCGGCAGGGCAGGTGGCAGGGTGGCCAAGGGTGCCGGGTCGGACCGGGCCGCCGACCCGAAGCGCACCGCGGACGGGGACCGGCCGACCGACAACGCACCCGCCCAGGACACCGCCCCGAAGCGCACCGCGAACGGGGAGGACCGGCCGACGAGCGGCACGGCGACCAAGGACAACACGCCCGCCCAGGTCACCGACCGGAAGCCCGGCGGCGACGGAAACCCGCCGGCCGACAGCACGACCACCCGGGACGCCGCACCCGCCCGGGACGGGACGGCCGGCACCGCCCGTGCCGCCACCCAAAAGCGCACCGCGAACCCCACCGCGGCCGGGGACGCCCGGGCCGGTGGGCAGGGCCCCCGCCGGAAGCGGGGCGGGCGCGGGGGTGCGGCGCGGCCGCCCGTACCGGTGGCGGCGGCCGTCGCGGCCGTCGATGAGCCGCCCGCGGAGGGCACGCACGACACCACCGCCCCCGAGGCCGCCCCACCGGCCGTCCCCCCGGCCCACAGCACCGAGCCCCGGCCCGGGCCCGTCGAGGACGGCGGCTTCGAGGAGTTCTACGCCGGCGCCCACACCCGGCTGGTGCAGCAGACGTTCCTGCTGACCGGCTGCCGGCACCGGGCGGTGCACTGCGTGGGGCGGGCGTTCGGGGAGGCGCAGCAGCGGTGGGACGAGGTGGGCCCGGCGGCCGACCCCGAGGGGTGGGTGCGGGGGCGGGCGTTCGAGGCGGCGTTGTCGCCGTGGCACCGGGGCGGCCCCCGACGGGCGCACATGTGGCGGTTGCCGCACCGGCGGATCAGGGTGCGGCCGGCGGACGAGTCGCAGGCGGTGCTGCCCGAGCACGACCGGCTGACCGCCCGGGACCGCGCGCTGCTCAAGGCGCTGCGGCGGCTGTCGCGTCCGCGGCGGCGGGCGCTGGTGCTGCACGACGGGCTGGGCCTGCCGGCTCCCTCGGTCGCGCTGGAGGTGGAGTCGACGCTGGCGGCGGCCGAGGGCCGGGTGTGGGCGGCCCGGACCTCGCTGGCGCGCTGGGTGCCCGAGCTGGTCGGGCCGGATCCGGCGGCGGACGGTTTCGCGGACCGCCTCAGCGGGCTGATGCACCGGACGGCGGTGCGCGGCTGCCCGGAGCCCCACCGTCCGGCGGTGCCGCTGCTGCGGGCCCGGTACCGGCTGCGGGACGCGACGCTGACCGGCGGCGCGGCGCTGCTGGTGGCGGTGATGGGCGCGGCCGTGGTGGCGACCCTGGTGGGCCGGGGGCCGGCCGACCTGTTCCGGCCGGCCGAGGCGCCGCCGCCCGCGGTCTGCGCCACCACCGGTGACACGGTCAGGGCGGCCGCCGACGCGCCTCCCGAGGCGGGCATCGGCGCCGCCGTCCCCCTGGTGCCGGGCGGGCCGCCGAACGGGGTCCGCAGCGTGTGGTGCAGCACGACGCCAGGCGTTCCGCCGGTGGTGGTGGACCCGCCGCCGCCGAGGGACCCGCGGTTCTGGGAGGTCGGGCCGGACGGCGGGGCGCTGCCGCCGCCATCGACCGGGCCGTCCGCGGACGCGGTGGACGCCCCGGGAGCCGTGTGCGCCTGGTGGACGCCCGGCCCCTGCCCCACCGGGGTGAAACGGCGGGCGTGAACAGCGGCAGGTGTGGGCAGCGGCGGGCGTGGACAGCGGCGGGCGTGAACGCGGAACGCCCCCGCCCCGGACCGCGGACGGTTCGGGGCGGGGGCGTCGGATGCCGTACGGGGCCGGGTGTCAGCCCGCGATCAGCTCGCGCGCCAGACGGGCGGTCTCGGACGGCGTCTTGCCGACCTTGACGCCGGCGGCCTCAAGGGCCTCCTTCTTGGCCTGCGCGGTGCCCGAGGAGCCGGAGACGATGGCGCCGGCGTGGCCCATGGTCTTGCCCTCGGGGGCGGTGAAGCCCGCGACGTAGCCGACGACCGGCTTGGTGACGTGCTCGGCGATGAAGGCCGCGGCACGCTCCTCGGCGTCGCCGCCGATCTCACCGATCATGACGATGAGCTCGGTCTCCGGGTCCTCCTGGAACGCCTTGAGGGCGTCGATGTGGGTGGTGCCGATGACCGGGTCACCGCCGATGCCCACGGCCGAGGTGAAGCCGATGTCCCGCAGCTCGTACATGAGCTGGTAGGTCAGGGTGCCCGACTTCGAGACCAGGCCGATCTTGCCGGAGGTCGTGATGTCGGCCGGGATGATGCCGGCGTTCGACTGTCCGGGGCTGATCAGGCCGGGGCAGTTCGGGCCGATGATCCGGGTCTTGTTGCCCTTCGAACCGGCGTACGCCCAGAAGGCGGCGGTGTCGTGCACCGGGACGCCCTCGGTGATGACGACGGCCAGGCCGATCTCGGCGTCGATGGCCTCGACGACGGCGTCCTTGGTGAACTTCGGCGGCACGAAGATGACGGTGACGTCGGCACCGGTCTTCTCGATGGCCTCGGCGACGGAGCCGAAGACGGGCACCTCGGTGCCGTCGACGTCGACCGTGGTGCCGGCCTTGCGCGGGTTCACACCGCCGACGATCTGGGTGCCGGAGGCGAGCATGCGGCGGGTGTGCTTCATGCCCTCGGAGCCGGTCATGCCCTGAACGATGACCTTGCTGTCCTTGGTAAGGAAGATAGCCATGGTTACGTCCCCTTCCTTACTTGGCGTTGGCCAGCTCGGCGGCGCGGTCGGCCGCACCGTCCATGGTGTCCACGCGCTGGACCAGCGGGTGGTTCGCGTCGTCGAGGATCTTGCGACCCAGCTCCGCGTTGTTGCCGTCGAGGCGGACGACGAGCGGCTTGGTGACGGCCTCGCCCTTCGACGAGAGCAGCTCCAGGGCCTGCACGATGCCGTTGGCGACGGCGTCGCAGGCGGTGATGCCACCGAAGACGTTGACGAAGACCGACTTGACGTCGGGGTCGCCCAGGATGATCTCCAGGCCGTTGGCCATCACCTCGGCGGAGGCGCCGCCACCGATGTCGAGGAAGTTGGCGGGCTTGACGCCGCCGTGCTTCTCGCCCGCGTAGGCGACCACGTCGAGGGTGCTCATGACGAGACCCGCGCCGTTGCCGATGATGCCGACCTCGCCGTCGAGCTTGACGTAGTTCAGGCCCTTGGCCTTCGCCGCCGCCTCCAGCGGGTTGGCGGCGGCCTTGTCCTCGAGCGCCTCGTGCTCGGGCTGGCGGAACTCGGCGTTCTCGTCCAGGGAGACCTTGCCGTCGAGCGCGATGATCTTGCCGTCGCCGGACTTGATCAGCGGGTTGACCTCGACCAGGAGGGCGTCCTCCTTGATGAAGACGACCCAGAGCTTCTGCAGGACGTCGGCGACCTGGTCCGCGATCTCGGCCGGGAACTTCGCCGCGGCGACGATCTCGGCGGCCTTCTCCGGGGTGACACCCTCGTTGGCGTCGACCGGGATCTTGGCGAGCGCGTCGGGGTTCTCCTCGGCGACGACCTCGATCTCCACACCGCCCTCGACGCTGGCCATGGCCAGGAAGGTGCGGTTGGTGCGGTCCAGCAGGAACGAGACGTAGTACTCGTCCTTGATGTCCGCGGTCTGGGCCAGCATCACCTTGTGGACCGTGTGGCCCTTGATGTCCATGCCGAGAATCGCCTCGGCCTTGGCGACGGCGTCCGCCGGGTCGGCGGCGAGCTTCACGCCGCCGGCCTTGCCTCGGCCACCCACCTTCACCTGAGCCTTGACGACGGCGCGGCCGCCGAAGCGCTCCGCGATGGCGGCAGCGTCTGCGGCGGTCTCGATGACATCGCCGTCAAGCACGGGCACCCCGTGCTTGGCGAAGAGGTCCCTCGCCTGGTACTCGAACAGGTCCACGTGTTTGTCCTTGTTCGTGGTCGCGGATTGTGTCTCTACGAGCGTGCCACGGCAGGATCTTCGCTGCGGGTCGTCGGGGCGGTGCGGGTACGCAGAGATACGGCCTTGCGGCCCACACAGCCACGGGCGCACACGTCAATCAACACGCGCGTCACGTCCGTCTGGCAGGTTATCCCCGTGGGCCGGGAGTGTTTCGCCCGGGACCGGCCCGTCTTGGGTGAGAACCGTCACAGCAAGCTTACGGCGGTGTGTCGTCGCTCCGGCTCACCGGGTGGGTGCTCCGGCGGTGAGGAACGGCGGGGTTCGCCCGTCCGGGTGACCCCGCCGTCGCGTCCGTGTACGTCCTGGTCGGGCGCCCTCAGGCCGACCGCTCCGGCACCGGGAGCGGGCGCTTCTCGATCGCCGCCGCCATGATCTCCGGGAAGGCGTCCGGGGTGCAGGCGAAGGCGGGCGCGCCGAGCGCGGCCAGCGCGGCGGCGTGCGCGTGGTCGTACGCGGGGGCGCCCTCGTCGGAGAGCGCGAGCAGGGCGATGAACTGCACGTCGGCCGCCTTCATCGCGGCCACCCGCTTGAGCATCTCGTCGCGGATGCCGCCCTCGTACAGGTCGCTGATCAGGACCACCACGGTCTCGGACGGCCGGGTGATCCGCGACTGGCAGTAGGCCAGCGCGCGGTTGATGTCGGTGCCGCCGCCGAGCTGGGTGGCGAACAGGACGTCCACCGGGTCGGACAGCTGCTCGGTCAGGTCGACCACCGAGGTGTCGAAGACGACCAGCCGGGTGTCCAGCGACTTCATCGAGGCGAGCACCGCGCCGAACACCGCCGAGTGGACCACCGAGGGCGCCATCGAACCGGACTGGTCGATGCAGAGGATGACGTCCTTCTTCACCGCGCGCTGGGCGCGGGCGTACCCGACCAGCCGCTCGGGGACGACCGTGCCCCGCCCGTCCGGGCCGGCGCCGGGCAGGTAGTTCTTGAGGTTGGCCCGGATGGTGCGGTCCCAGTCGATGTCCCGGTGGCGGGGGCGGTTGACCTTGGCGCTGCGGTCCAGCGCGCCGCCGAGGGTCGCCCGGGTACGGTCCGCGAGCCGGCGCTCCAGCTCGGCGACCACCTTGCCGACCACCGCGCGGGCGGTCTCCCGGGTGGTCTCCGGCAGGGCGTGCTTGAGCGAGAGCAGGGTGCCGACCAGGTGCACGTCCGGTTCGACGGCCTCCAGCATCTCGGGCTCCAGCAGCAGGCGGTCCAGGCCGAGCCGGGTGATGGCGTCCTGCTGCATCAGCTGGACCACCGAGGTGGGGAAGTACTCGCGGATGTCGCCCAGCCAGCGCGCCACCTGCGGCGCCGAGCCGCCGAGCCCCGCGGTGCGGCGCTCCGGACGGCCACCCGACCGGCCCTCCTCCGGGGCGCCCCGGTAGAGGGCGGCCAGCGCACCGTCCATCGCCGCGTCACGGCCGGCCAGGGCGTGGCCCGTTCCGTCGGCCTCCCCGCCGAGCACCAGCCGCCAGCGGCGCAGCCGTTCGCCGGCGGGGTCGGCGGCGGCGTCCGCGGCGCGGGAGGTGGTCACTGCCATCGGGTGCTCCTTCGGTGGGTGCGGGGAGGTGGGCGGGGGCGGGGTGCGAGGTGCGGGGCGTCACGGCCCTCGGAGGTCCCGGAACTCGGACGTCCCGGAATCCGGCTGCCACGGCCCTCAGGTGTCGCGGCCCTCGGCCTGGCGCGGGATGCGGGGCCGGCCGGCCCCCGGTGACGGGGCCGCGGGCGGGGCGGGGTGGCCGAGCAGCAGCGCGACCACCGGCAGGGCGGCGTCCGCCCGGGCCTCGTCCAGGCCGGCCGCGGTGTGCTCCGGGGCGGTGACGCCCTCGTCGCCGAGCGGGCCGGCCGCCACCCGGCCGCCGACCGTGCGGCGCACGCCGGCCTCCAGCGCGGAGAACGTCCGGCGCAGCATCGGCAGCACGTCGGTGAAGACCTCGCCGGACACCCCGGTGAGCCAGTCGTCGAGCAGGCCGAGCAGCCGGGGGTCGTGCAGCAGCAGGGCGCCGCCGCCGGCCAGGAAGCCCTCGATCCAGCCGGCCGCGTCCGCCGGGGCACTGGCCGCGGAGAGCACCAGGCCCATCCGGCGGCCGGCCTCCGCGGAGTCGAGCCGGCCGTCGTCGAGCAGCAGCCGGACCGCGCGGCCGCGCAGCAGGCCGGGCACGCCGGTGGCCGGTCCACCGTGCGGTTCGCGGCGGGCGAGCCGGTGCAGGGTGGCGGTCCAGCGTTCGCCGAGCTCGTCGGTGAGGTCGGCGAGCAGCGCGATCGCCGCGTGCACCTCGTCCAGGTGGACGCGCATCGCGGCGGCGCCGTCGGCGTCCAGGCCGGTGCAGGCGGGCGGCAGGCCGACGCAGATCCGGTCGGCGAGGCCGCCGGCGACCTCGGCGAGCGCGCCGCCGTCGGTGCCCCGGACGTCGCCGTAGCGCAGCGCGCGGACCAGCGCGGGCAGCGCCCCGGCGAGGTGGGAGACGTCGGTGTCCAGGGCCGCGTGGTCGGCGAGCACCCGCATCACGGCGGGCAGCGCGTCGGCCAGCCCGGCGAGCAGGCAGGTCTCCACCAGGCCGGTGAGCTCGGTGAGTCCGGTGGCGGCGCGGGCGGTGCCGACGGCCTTGCCGGCCGCCGCGTCGGCCACCGTGGTGCCCCACTGGGCGGCCTCGACGACGCGGACGGCGAACTCCGGCTCCCAGCACAGCCGCCAGCTCTCCCGGAAGGTGCCGGTGGAGTTGACGGCGGACCGGGTCGGCACGCCCCAGTCGATGCCGAGCAGCCGCAGCCGGTGCAGCAGCCGGGAGCGGGCCGCGTCGGTGTCCTTGCGCAGGTCGAGGTCGAGGTCGCGCGGCTCGGCCCCGGGCTTGAGCCGCAGGGTGCGCTGGAGCCGGGCGAGGTCGCGCTGCAGCGGCACCGCCGGCGCCGTGTCCGGGACCTCGCCGAGCGCGTCGCCGATCACCAGCCGGTCCCGGACCAGCGCGAGGGCCACCTCCGAGCCGTCGCACATCACCGACCGAACGGCGTCCAGGCTCTCGGTCAGCCCGGCGAGCGGGCGCCCGCGCACGACGGCGAGGGTACGGGCGAGGCGGACGGCCTCGATGACGTGCGCGGAGGAGACCGGGTGGTCCTCGGCGCGCAGCAGTTCGGCGACCCGGGTCATCCAGCCGGGCAGCGGGTCGGCGTCGGGGCTGGTGAACAGGTGGTGGTACCAGCCGGGCGAGACGATCCCTGCGCCGTAACCGGTGTACTGGGCGAGCCTGCGGTGCGTCCACGGCACCCAGGTGATGTCGGTCCGCACCTTCTTCGGCAGCGTGGCCAGCAGCGCCCGGTCGTGGGCGACGGTCGGCATCACGGCCAGCGCGGGCACGTGGAAGGCGCCGCAGACCACGGCGATCCGCCGGTGCCCGGCCCGGCGGGCGGCCCGGATCTGCTGGCGCATGTACGCCTCGCGCAGTTCGTCGCGACGGGCGGCGGAGCCGGTGAGGCCGGCCTCGCGCAGGGCGGTCATCGCCTCGGCGACGGCGGTGAACGGGGCGAGCGCGTCCGCGCCGGGCGAGCGGTGCTCGATCACGTCCTCCCACCAGCGCTCGGGGTCGTCGTGGCCGGCCGCCTCGGCGAGCACCGCGATCGGGTCGTCGGAGCCGTGCCCGGCGTCCGGGGAAGTGCCCCCCGGCACTCCCCCGGACGTCCCGGACCCGGACTCCTCGGAACCGGGCGCCTCGGACCCGGACCGCTCCGAACCGGGCGCCTCCGGACCCGGCTCCCCGGCCACGGGGGCCGCGGGCGCGTCGGCCTCGGGCGCGTCGGCGAAGCCGTACGCCGCCGGGAGGTCGATGAACCGGACGGGCACGCCCAGGTCGACGCCGTACCGGACGGCCACCCACTCCGGGGAGAACTCGGCGTAGGGCCAGAACGCGGCCCGGGACGGGTCGTCCACGGCGTGGGCGAGCAGCGCGACCGGCGGGACCATCTCCTTCGCGCCCGCCAGCGCGACGATCGGATCGGCCTCCGGCGGGCCCTCGATCAGCACCACGTCCGGCCGCACCTGCTCCAGCGCGGCGGCCACCGCGCGGGCCGAGCCGGGCCCGTGGTGGCGTACGCCGAGCAGCGTCACCTCTGCGCTCATCGCGCCCTCCCTCCTCGCTTGGTCGGATTGCTCAACTGCGGGCGGATCAGCGGGCGTTCTCGCGGGCGGCGCGGTAGAAGTCCTTCCACCCGTCACGCTCGCGGACCACGCCCTCGACGTACTCCTGCCACACCGTCCGGTCGGCGACCGGGTCGCGGACGACGGCGCCGATGATGCCCGCGGCCACGTCGCCCGCCCGCAGCACGCCGTCCCCGAAGTGGGTGGCCAGCGCCAGGCCGTTGGTGAGCACCGAGATCGCCTCGGCCGTGGAGAGGGTGCCGCTCGGGGTCTTGACCTTGGTGCGGCCGTCCACCGTGAGACCGGCCCGCAGCTCCCGGAAGACGGTCACCACGCGCCTGATCTCCTCGGCGCCGCAGGGCAGTTCGGGCAGCTCCAGGGAGCTGCCGAGCTGGTTGACCCGGCGGGTGACGATGTCGACCTCCTCCTCCAGCGAGCCCGGCAGCGGCAGCACCACGGTGTTGAAGCGCCGGCGCAGCGCGCTGGACAGCTCGTTGACGCCGCGGTCGCGGTCGTTGGCGGTGGCGATCACGTTGAAGCCGCGCACCGCCTGCGTCTCGGTGCCCAGCTCCGGTATCGGCAGGGTCTTCTCGGAGAGGATGGTGATCAGGCTGTCCTGCACGTCGGCCGGGATGCGGGTGAGCTCCTCGACCCGGGCGATCTTGCCGTCGGCCATCGCCCGCATCAGCGGCGAGGGCACCAGCGCGTCCCGGCTGGGGCCGTGGGCCAGCAGCTGGGCGTAGTTCCAGCCGTAGCGGACGGCCTCCTCGGGCGTGCCGGCGGTGCCCTGCACCAGCAGGGTGGAGTCGCCGCTGATCGCGGCCGCCAGGTGCTCGGAGACCCAGGTCTTGGCGGTGCCCGGCACGCCGAGCAGCAGCAGGGCGCGGTCGGTGGCCAGCGTGGTGACCGCGACCTCGACGATCCGGCGCGGGCCGATGTACTTGGGCGTGACGACGGTGCCGTCCGGCAGCTCGCCGCCCAGCAGGTAGGTGGCGACGGCCCACGGCGAGAGCTTCCAGCGCTCGGGGCGCGGACGGTCGTCGTGGGCGGCCAGGGCGGCCAGTTCGGCGGCGAACTCGTCCTCGGCGTGCCGGCGCAGCACGTCCTCGCCCGGCCCGTCCTGCGGCGTCGCACCGGTCGAGGCGGTGGTCGGCGTGGCGGCGGTCATGGGGGCTCCTTCGGGTCGGCCGCCGGACACACCTGTGGCAGGCGGCGGGGTGATCGGTGGGAGCATCGGCGCAGATGTCGGCAGGCCGGCCGGACGGCGAACCACCGCCTCCGGCCTGCGATGACCACCATGCACCCCGCCACTGACAATCCCGACCGCACACCGGTTCGGGTGGCCGCGGAGCCCCCGGACGCCCGCCCGGGCGCTGTCAGTGCCGCCCCCTACCGTCGAGGGCATGGAGGAACGCTGGAGCACCGAACACGTCCTGTCCCTCGCCCCTGACGCCGCGTCGCAGAAGGCGGCCGGCAAACTCTCCTCACCCACCCCCTGGTCGGGCACCGGCACCGACGGCACCGCCCTGTGGGGCGAGTGCAAGGGCAGCGGCAGCACGCCCTACCGGACGGTGATCGAGCTCACCACGCCCGCGTACCGGTGCAGCTGCCCGAGCCGGAAGTTCCCCTGCAAGCACGCGCTGGGCCTGCTGCTGCTGTGGAGCGGCGCCGCCGACGCCGTTCCCGACGGCGCCGAGCCCGCCGACTGGGCGGCCGACTGGCTCAAGGAGCGTCAGGACCGCGCCGAGCAGGCCGTCGAGCGCCGTACGGCCCGCGCCGAGGCGGCCGCCGCCGACCCGGACGCGGCCCGCCGCCGCGCCGAGAAGCGGTACGCCCGGGTGGCGGCCGGGGCCGGGGAGCTGCGGCTGCGGCTGGCCGACCGGATCCGGCAGGGCCTCGCCGACCAGGGCACCGCGAGCCCGTGGGAGGAGGTCGCCGCCCGGATGGTCGACGCCCAGGCACCGGGCCTCGCCGCCCGGGTCCGCGAGCTCGACGCGGCGGCGCAGCAGGACCTCCTGGAGGAGTACGCCCTGCTCCACCTGCTCGCCACCGCCGCCGGCCGGGTCGACCGGCTGCCCGAGCCGCTGGCCGCCACCGTCCGCGCCCGGGTCGGCTACACCACCGAGACCGCGGAGCTGCTGGCCGGCCCGACCGTGCGCGACCGCTGGCACGTCCTCGGCAGCCGCGACACCTCGGACGACCGGCTCACCACCCGCCGGCTGTGGCTGCGCGGCGCCAAGACCGGCCGCCCGGCCCTGCTGCTCGCCTTCGGCCGGCCCGGCCAGGCCCCCGACCTGGCGCTGCCCACCGGCCAGGTGCTGGAGGCCGAGCTGGCCTTCCACCCGGGGGTGCGCCCGCTGCGGGCCGTCCTCGGCACCCGGTACGGCGCCCCCGCGGCCGGCCCCGAGGAGCCGCCCGCCGGTCTCAGCCCCGCCGAGGCCGCCGAGGGGTACGGCGCCGCGGTGGCCGACGACCCCTGGCTGGCCTCCTGGCCCACCGTGCTGGACGGCGTGGTCCCGGTGCTCGGCCCGGACGGCTGGCAGCTGACCGACGGCCGGCACACCGTCCCGGTGCAGCGGTCCGGCACCCCCGAGGCGGCCCTGTGGCGCCTCGCCGCGGTCTCCACCGGCCGTCCGCTCACCGTCTTCGGCGAGTACGGCCACCAGGGCTTCGCGCCCGTCACCGCCTGGGGCGCCGACCACCGCCCGATCGGCCTGACCACCTGACGCGGCCGGCCGCGGCCGCCGGCCCGACCGCCCGCCTCGGCGGCCGATCCGGTCCGCCCGCCCGACCCGCCGACCTCCCACCCGCAGGAGCCCCAGTGCAGACCACCACGCCCCCGGCCGACCCGTGGGAGGCCCTCCGGACCACCGCGCTGCTCGGCACCGACCGCCGCCCGCTGCCCGAGCCGGGCGGCTCGCCCGCCCACC
>NZ_JBSGFD010000247.1:0-10887 GCF_053603215.1 Kitasatospora sp. NPDC004240
CGGGTCTGGCGCCCCCCCCCCGCGGGGGCGCGGCGGCGCGCCCCCCGCGCCCCCCCACCACGGCCCCCGCTGCTGAACCCTCGTCAGGACCCCCGGGTCACACCGCCGGGAAGGCGTCCGCGTCCGGCTTGAGGACCTGGCCCGGCTTCGGCGCGGCCTGGTCCACCAGGTACCGGGTGACCAGTTCGTTCAGCGCCTTGCTCCGGCCGATCGCGCAGTGCTCCACCGCGTCGACGGTGACCAGCACCGCGTTGCCCAGCTGCTTCTGCATGCGCTCGGAGAACACGTACTGGGTGGCCGGGTCGAAGAGGTTGCCGATCACCATCACCGGCGTCGAGGTCCTCCGGTTCCACGGCCCGGCGAACCGCTCGGCGTCCCGCGCCGGGGCCGGCCAGGTCGCGCAGGAGGGCGCGTCGAAGGCCTGGTAGCGGCCGAAGGTCGGCGAGCCCTGCTCCCAGGTACGGGCCAGCGAGGCGAACACCCGCGGGTTCGACGGGTACGGCTTGTCCTGGCAGTTGACCCCGTAGTAGGAGTCGTCCGAGGTGTACGGGCTGTCCGCCGGCGCCTCGCGCAGCGCGTTGCGCGCCGGAACGGCCAGCGCGCTCGCGTCGGACGGCTCCTGACGGGGCGCCAGGCTCGGGGCCGCGGTCTTCGGGTGGAGCACCTCGTACAGCGCCTGCAGCGACTTGGCCAGCGGGGCCAGCCGGCTCTGCGCGTACAGGGCGCTGGCGACCTGGCCGGTGAAGGTGCTCAGGGTGACCTCGGTGCCGTCCGGCAGGGCGACCGGGGTGGTGCGGAGGTGGTCGCGGAGCTCGTCGAACTTGGCCCGGGTGTCGCCCTCGCCGAAGGCGCAGCGCGGGGCTCCGGCGGCCTGGCAGCGCTTCAGGAACTCGCCGAGGGCCAGCTCGAAGCCGCCGGCCCGCTGCCGGTCGTACTCCAGGCCGTTGTGCAGGCGCAGCTGCGGGTCGACGTTGCCGTCGATGATCAGCGCACGGACCTTGTCCGGGTACATGTTGGCGTAGGTGGCGCCGATCAGGGTGCCGTAGGAGAAGCCGGCGAAGTTGAGCTTGGCGTCGCCGACGGCCCGGCGCATCCGGTCGAGGTCGCGCACCACGTTGATGGTGGACATGTGCTCGATCAGCGGGCCGGCGTTCCGGGAGCAGGCGTCGGTGAAGTCCTCGGTGGCGTCGATCGTCTCGTCGATCTGCGCCCGGGTGACCGGCACCCCGGTCTGCCGGTTGAAGACGGCGTCGGCCTCCTCCTGGGTGGTGAAGCAGCGCAGCGGGTTGCTGCGGGCGACACCGCGCGGGTCGAAGCCGACCAGGTCGAAGCGGTCCTTGACCTCCTGGTCGAAGCGGCCCGTGGTCGCCCACAGGTAGCCGCTGCCGCCCGGGCCGCCGGGGTTGAGGAAGAGCGAGCCGATCCGCTTGGCGGGGTCGGCGGCCCGGCGGCGCATCATGGCGATGCCGATCGTCTCGCCGGAGGGGTTGTCGTAGTCGAGCGGCACCTGGTAGACGGCACAGTCGTAGATCTTCGGATCCGGCTTGGTGGGATCCGGGTTGCACGGTGTCCAGGCGACCGGCTGGACCTTCGCCTCGACGGCCTGCGGCGCCGCGGACGACGGGTCCGGGGCGGCCGAAGCGACCGCGGCGGTGCCGGCGACCAGGGCGAACGCGCTGGCTGCCGCCACCGCGAGCGTGGATATGCGGGACAAGTGACCTCCTCGGTCCGGGAAAACCCGGCCCAGCCTGTCAGCCGACGATCCGAAGCGGAAGACCGCGTACATGCCGGAAATCCTCCGGGGATCCCGCGTGTGCGACGGACAATATTCTGTGAATGAGCGTGACTTGACCGACCGTCGGAGATCACGGCTGGGCGCACGGCCGCGGCCCGGCCGCCGGTGACACCTCCACCGGCGGCCGGGCCGCGTTCGGACGGTCCGTCATGTTCGGGGACGGACACCGGGTCGGTTCAGGGGCGGCTGCCGGTCAGCAGGGCCCACTCGCGGTGGAAGACCGGCAGCGGCAGCTTGCCCTCGATGATCGGGGTGCCGAAGACCTTGAGGTGCGCGGTCAGCGCCCCGGTCAGGTCGACCCCGCCGAAGAGCGCCCAACTGCCCTTGACCTTGGGAGGGTTGCCCGAGGTGTCGGCGGTGAACTCGCCGTCGACCTGGCCGCGCAGGTACGGCGCGACGGTCGCCTCGACGCCCACCGTGTCGTACAGGCCGACGCTGACCTCGGCACCGAGGGCGGTGCGCACCTGGGCCTTGCCGCTCAGACGGGTCGTCAGCGGGGAGACCTTGGTGGAGCCGGCGTCGGAGACCGGGCCCCAGCCGCGGCCGCCGGTGTAGTCGGCGTGGACCGTCCAGGTGCCGCTGTACTCCTGCTCGGCCTCGACGCGCACCGTGCCGTCCGCGCTGACCTCCAGGTAGGCGGTCAGGCCGAGGTTGACCACCACCGGCAGGCCGGCGACGGTGAGCACGGGGCTGGCCTGGAGCTTGGCGAAGGGCAGCCGGATCGGGCCGGTGGCACGGCCGAGCTCACCGGTCAGCTTCCACTTGGCCTCGGCGTTGAGGTCGAAGCCGATGGACGCGGTGCGCGGGCCGGAGACGCCGGCGCCGCGGTAGGCGAAGTGCACGGCGGGGCTCAGCCTCAGCGAGCCGGTGGCGTCCGCGCTCGCACCGCCGGGCAGCGGGACGGCGGCCTTCAGGTCGACCCCCAGGGTGCCCGAGGCGTCGGCCTTGGTGGTGCCGTTCTCCCGGCCGACCGTGACCTTGAGGTCCTTGACCAGCGGGGTCACCTTGATGGCCTGCGGGTCCACCGGGACGGTGCCGTCCGCCTCGCTGTCACCGAGCAGCTCGGAGACGGTCGCCGGGCGGGTCTGGACATCAACGGTGCCGGGCGCGCCGGCCTTGACGGCGGTCACCGCGACCAGCGCGCCCTGCGGGGCGGCGGCGGTCGGCGGGCTGGCGATCAGCTGGCCGGGCTTGACGGCCCCGTCCGCCGGGGAGCCGCTCGCGGACGGGGTCGGCGCGGCGGAGGTCCCGGCGGGCGCCGGGGTCGCCGTCGCGGGGGCCGGGGTCGCGGACGGGCTGCCGCCCGGGGCGGGGGTGCCGGTCGCGGCGGGCGCCGGGGTGGCGCGGGCGGGGCGCGGGGCGCCCCGCAGGTGCTCAGCGCTTGGTCAGGACCTCCGTGCCGACCGTGGTCCGGTCCACCGACGGATAGTCGTAGTCCGGTACCGACACCGTTCCCGGCCGCCGGCGGCGGCTCACCAGGACACCCGCCACCGCGACCGCGAAGCCCGCCAGGGCCACCCCGGTCACCAGCAGCAGCGCCGGGCGGTAGCCGTCCAGCTGCGCCGCGGCGCTCTCGCCGCCGCCGCTGCCCGCGGTGATCACGGCGGTGACGACGGCCAGCACGATCGCGCCGCCGACCTGGAAGGCGGTGTTCACCAGTCCCGAGGCCAGGCCCTGCTCCTCGTCCGCCACTCCGTCGGTGGCGGCGATGTTCACGGACGGGAAGGCCAGCGCGAAGCCGACGCCCAGCAGGATCATGCTGGGCAGCACCAGCGAGACGTACGAGCTGTGCTCGTCCAGCCGCAGGAAGCCCGCGTAGCCGAGCATCAGGGCCAGGGCGCCGATCGGCAGCAGCCTGCCGGTGCCGAAGCGGTCCACGATCGCGCCCATCTTCGTCGCGGACAGTGCGACCAGCGCGCCGGCCGGCAGCAGCGCGAGCGCCATCTCCAGCGCGGACCAGTTGAGCAGTCGCTGCAGGTAGAGCGTCACCACGAACTGGAACCCGGCGTACGAGCCCATCAGCGCGAAGGCGATCAGGTTGGCGCGGGCGACCCCGCCGTTGCGGAAGATGCCGAGCCGGACCAGCGGGTGGGCGGTGCGGCTCTCGATCACCAGGAAGGCGGCGAACAGCGCGACGACCACCGCCAGGGAGCCCAGGGTGCGGCCGCTCAGCCAGCCGGCGCCCTCCGCCTCGGTCACGGTGAAGACCAGCAGCAGCACGGCCAGGGTGCCGGTGATCGCGCCGGCCACGTCGTACCCGCCCTTGGCCCGCTCCTCGGCGGGGCGGGGGAGCAGCTTGACCGCGAACGCCAGGGCGATCAGCGCGACCGGGACCGGCATCAGGAAGGTCCAGCGCCAGCCGGCCGAGGTGAGCAGGCCGCTGAGGACCAGGCCGAGCGAGAAGCCGCTGGCGCCGCAGGTGGTGTAGATCGACAGCGCGCGGTTGCGGGCGGGGCCCTCGGCGAAGGTGGTGGTGATGATCGACAGTCCGGCGGGTGCGGTGAAGGCGGCGCTCACACCCTTGATGAAGCGGGTCGCGATCAGCAGTCCGCCGTCGTCGACCAGGCCGCCGAGCAGGGAGGCGACGGCGAAGACGGCGAGTGCGGCGAGGAAGACCCGGCGCCGGCCGAGCAGGTCGGCGGCGCGCCCGCCGAGGAGCAGCAGTCCTCCGTAGCCGAGGACGTAGCCGCTGACCACCCACTGCAGGGTGGAGGTGGACAGGTGCAGCTCGGAGCCGATGGAGGGGAGGGCGACGCCCACCATGGAGACGTCCAGGGCGTCCAGGAACATCGCGGCGCAGAGCACGACGAGGGTGCCCCAGAGGCGGGGGGTCCAGTGCAGCCCGCTTGTTGATGTGTCGTCAGATGGATTGACGGTCGCGGTGGTCATGGGCAAGAGAGTACATGCATGTGCAATCAATGCAAGCGGATTTAATGTGAACGCATTAAGTTCTTCTGCATGTGGTACCCTGGCGCCGTGGCTGAACTCGACTCCGACGCGGATGCGGACCTGGTCGCCGCCTGGCGCGACCTCCTGGCCCGGCATGCCGCCACGTCCTGCCTGCTCGACCGTGAGCTGGGCGAGAAGCACGGGCTGGGCATGAGCGAGTTCGAGGTGCTGGAACGCCTCGTCGAGGCCCGCGACGCCGACAGCGCCCACGTGCTCCGCGTCCAGGAACTCGCCGACACCGTGCACCTGAGCCAGAGCGCGCTCTCCCGGCTGATCGGCCGTTTGGAGAAGAGCGGCCTGGTGACCCGCGCGATGTGCGAGAACGACCGGCGGGGCATCAAGGTCGCGCTCACCGAGGACGGTTGCCGCCGTTACTCCGAGGCCCGCGCGCTGCACCGCGAGGTGCTCGAACTGACCCTGCGCGGTGACCTCGGCGGGTGTGACGCGACGAAGGGCTGACGCCCCTCCTGTCCGCTTTCGGGTTCGGACGCGACGAAGCGCCGCCGCCGACCCGGGCCGCCTCCGGGGTTTGTCAGACCAGGGCCGCGAGCCCGGGCGCCGCCGCGAGCAGGACGGCCGCGGCGGGGGCGGCGAGCGCCGCGACCGTCAGCCGCAGCCGGTGCGCGACCGGGAGCCGGGGCCGTCCGGCCAGCAGCCGGTCCACCCGCTTCGGGGACTGCGCCAGCCCGGGCGGGCAGGAGCCGAACACCCCCCGGTCCAGATTGATCTCGGCCAGCGCCAGCGCCGTGGTGTGCCGCCCGTGCCGGCGCGCCGCCCGGTCGTCCGCCGCCAGCTCCACCAGCTCGCCCACCTGGTCCCGGAAGGCGCTGAACACCCCGACCCCGGGGAAGCCCGTCGCCAGCGCCTGGGCGCACTGCGACAGCCAGTGGTGCCGCGCCCGGACGTGCCCGCGCTCATGGCTCAGCACCGCCGCCAGCTCACGGTCGGTCAGCTGCTGGAGCGCCCCCGTGGTGACCACCAGACGCGAGTGGTGACCCGGCAGCGACCAGGCCTCCGGGCGGACGTTCTCCAGCACCACCAGCCGCTCCCGGCGGCCCCGCGCGGTCTCGATCGAGTCCGGCAACTCCGGCGCCCGATCGGCCAGTTGGGCCTGCCGGCGGCCGCGCAGCCGACGCGCCTCACGCACCTCGCGGGTCAGCGCCAGCAGCGTCTGCACCCCGCCCGCGGCGAGCACCGCCGCCCAGAGCCGGCCCCAGCCCTCGGCACCCTGCAGCCCGTACGCGGCCTCCACCCCGTGCGGCGCGCCCGTGAACACCAGCGCCCGCAGCCCCGGCAGCGCGGCGGACGCCGCCAGCACCAGGCTCAGCGCACAGCACAGCAGGACGGCCACCACCAGGCACTGCCACACCAGCAGCGCCAGCACGGGTTCGCGCTCCGCCCAGCGGGCCCGGGCCAGCAGCCGGGGCGCCACGGTCGAGAGCAGCAGTCCGAGCAGCAGCAGGCCGAGCAGGGCCGTCATGGCATGGGCTCCCCGAGTACGCACGGAACGCGACAGCGCGCTCCCCGCCAACCTATGCGCTGCCCGCGGCCCGGGGAACGGCTTTCGGCCACCCGTGACCAACGCCACGCGGTGCGTCGACCGTTCGTCCTCGCGGCGGGGCGCGGGGCGGGGCACGGGGGGCTCCGGTGCCCCGGGAGGGCGGTGGTGCGGGAGCGGGTCACAGGGTCAGCAGCATCGCGAACATGCCGATCCCCATCGCGAGCCGGCAGGCCCGCGCCAGCCCCGCCGTCCCGGCCGGCACGCCCCCGGCCGGCACGCCCCCGACCGGGGCGCTGAGCAGCCGGCTCCCGGACCACAGGGCGTACCCGCCGAAGTAGAGGAGCAGCGCCCCGGTCAGCAGCGGCAGCCCGGCGCCGCCCGCGTGCTGCGCGTGCCCGGCACCGGCGGGCCCCGCGGCACCCGTGGGCCCGGCCGTCATCGCCAGCGCCATGTACGTCATCGTCAGCCCGCCGACCGCGTGGTGCAGCCGGTGCGCCCGGCGGCCCGGCGCACCCGGGACGGGGCCGAGCGCCGCCACCAGGAACGCGGCGGCCGGCACCCCGAACAACCACGCCCACACCACGGGCGGCACCGCGGAACCGGCCACCGCCATCGCGGCCGTGCCCAGGCCCATCAGCGCCTCGGCCGCGTCCGACTCCCGGGCCAGCAGCCCACCGGCGCCGCGCCGCGCCCCGTCCTGCGGCCCACCGCCCCGGTACCCGGGCGCGGCCGCGCAGCCGGTGCCCGCCGCGCACGGGGAGCGCCGCAGCCGGCTCAGGCAGTACGCGCCGGAGGCCGCCGCGAGGACGGCCAGCAGCCAGTTGACCAGGACCGGTCCGTGCATCGGCGCCCCTTCCGACCGGTGCTCGCGGCACACCCCGTCCACGATCACCGATCGGGTCCGCGCGGAGCAGGGCGCGAACGGGGGCGCACGGGGGTGACCGCCGTGGTGCGGCGGCCCGAGGCACTCCCCGGTGGCGGGGGAGCGGGCCGCGCGGCATGGTCGGCGTAGGAGGGGTCACCGCGCGGTTCGGCATGCCGTCCGGGCGGCCTCCACCGGCGATCCTGCGGCCGGGAGGGCCGTCGCCGGGAGATCCGGCGGCCAGACCCCCCTTGAACAGAAGAACCTTTCGAACTTATGGTGTCCTTGTTGAAATAACTCCTGTCTAAGTGAGTCCACGATGCAGAATCTTTCGCCAAGGCTCGCTGTGGCGGCCGACGCCCCGGTATCGACCCACGCCGGCCACCCGGCCTGGCTGCGCCTCAAGGAAGCCGTCGAGGCCCTGCGCCCGATGCAGTCCAAGGACGGCTCGATCGACCTGGCCGCCGTCCAGCGGCACACCGTCGACCCGCTGGTCACCACCGTGCGCGAGGCCGTCAAGGAGCTCGCCCCGCTCTTCCCGCACGACGCCGCGTACCTCACCGCCGTCGACACGGACCTCGCCAAGTGGGCCGACACCGGCTACCGGGAGCCCGACTTCCTGGACTCGCTGCTCGCCTTCCAGCCCGCCGACCAGCGCGAGGACGGCCTGGAGCACCTCGTCGTGTTCCCGATGTACACCCAGAACGGCAACCCGAACCGCAACCTCGAAGCGGTCCTGCTGCGCGTGGTCTGGCCCGACTGGCTGGCCGAGCTGGAGCGCACCCGCTTCGACAACCCGATGTTCGTGCCGATCACCTTCACCGACTTCACGGCCGGCTACGACACCAACTCCGCGGTGCTCTTCCCCGAGACCGTCTCCGTCCGCAAGGCCCCCGAGCGCTTCACCTGGGGCGGCATCTTCTGCGACCGCGAGGCCGCCCGCTTCCGCGCCGTCACCACCAGCGCTGTCGCCCAGCTCGGCCTGGAGATTCCGGCCGACGCCGAGGGCCTGCTCCAGGACCAGCAGCGCGCCCAGGAGACCTTCGTCCTGTGGGACCTCGTGCACGACCGCACCCACAGCCACGGCGACCTGCCGTTCGACCCCTTCATGATCAAGCAGCGCAGCCCGTTCTGGATGTACGGCCTGGAGGAGCTCCGCTGCGACCTCACGACCTTCAAGGAGGCCGTGAAGCTGGAGGCCGAGGGCAACGCGCACGCCCGCGACGTCCAGTACGCGATCCTCTTCGACCGGATGTTCCGCTTCCCGGTCAGCGGCGACCGCGTCCGCAACTACGACGGCCTCGGCGGCCAGCTGCTCTTCGCGTACCTGCACAAGCACGACGCGCTGCGCTGGCGTGACAACCGCCTCAGCATCGACTGGGAGCGGGCCCCGCAGGTCACCAACGCGCTCTGCGCCGAGATCGAGACCCTCTACCGCGACGGCATCGACCGCCCGAAGCCGGCCCACTGGATCGCCGCCTACGAGCTGGTCTCCCGCTACCTCACCCCGCACCCGGCCTCGACCTGGGCCAAGGGCTCCGACGCGCTGCCGCTCGACATCACCGACGGCAAGGCCCTCAACAAGGCCCTGTGCGACGCCGTCCTGCCGGACGAGTTCCCGCTGAGCATGTTCTACGAGGCCCTCAACAAGAAGCTGAGCGGCGTCATCGCCGCCACCACCGGCATCACCGGCGCCGGCCTGCAGGAGGTCGCCGCGTGAGCAGCCTCGCAGGAAAGGTGATCGCCGTCGCCGGGGCCAGCGGCCCCGCCGGCCAGGCCGTCATGCGCCGCCTGGCCGCAGACGGCGCCACCGTCATCGGTGCCGACATCGACCAGCAGCGGCTCGACTCGGCGCTCAACAACGTCCGCACCGCCGTCCCCGGCGCCAAGGTGACCGGCCAGATCATCGACCTCCTCGACCCGCAGGAGGTCCACGACTGGGCCGACCACCTGGAGGCCGAGCACGGCCACGTCGACGGCGTCTTCCACCTGGTCGGCGGCTGGCGCGGCAGCAAGAGCTTCTTCGAGACCCGGATAGACGACTGGGACTTCCTGCACGACACCGTGGTGCGCACCCTCCAGCACACCTCGCTGGCCTTCCAGCCGGCCCTGATCCGCAGCGAGTCCGGCCGGTACGCGATCGTCTCGGCCTCCTCCGCCCACCAGCCGACCGCCGGGGGCGCCGCCTACGCCGCCGCGAAGGCCGCGAGCGAGGCCTGGACCCTGTCGATGGCGGACTCCTTCAAGAAGGAGACCACCGCCGAGGACGGCGAGCCCACCGCCGCGGCTGCGATCCTGGTGATCAAGGCGCTGGTCAGCCCCGAGATGCGGGCGGCGAAGCCGGAGGCGAAGTTCGCCGGCTTCACCGACACGGCCGACCTCGCCGAGACCCTGGCGGGCCTCTGGGACCGCCCCGCAGCAGACCTGAACGGACAGCACCTGTGGCTGACAGCCCGATGACCGACCCCACCTCCGGCACCGACGCGGTCCGGCGGCACGACCCCGCCGTCCGCGGCTTCGCCAGCGACAACTACGCCGGCGTGCACCCGGAGATCCTCGCCGCGATAGCGCTCGCCAACGGCGGCCACCAGGTCGCGTACGGCGAGGACGACTACACCGCGCACCTCCAGGACGTCTTCCGCCGCCACTTCGGCGAGCGGGCGGAGGCGTACCCCGTCTTCAACGGGACCGGCGCCAACGTGGTCGCGCTCCAGGCCCTGCTCCCGCGCTGGGGCGCGGTGATCGCGGCCGAGTCCGCCCACATCAACGTGGACGAGGGCGGCGCGCCCGAGAAGATGGGCGGCATCAAGCTGCTCACCGTTCCCACCCCGGACGGCAAGCTCACCCCCGAGATCATCGACCAGCAGGCCTGGGGCTGGGGCGACGAGCACCGCGCGCAGCCGCTCGCGGTCTCCATCACCCAGAGCACCGAGCTGGGCACCCTCTACACGGTCGAGGAGATCCGGGCGATCGTCGACCACGCGCACCAGCACGGCATGCTGGTCCACGTGGACGGCTCGCGCCTCGGCAACGCGGCCGCCTCGCTCGGCGTCCCGTTCCGCGAGTTCACCACCGACGCCGGCGTGGACGTGCTCTCCTTCGGCGGGACCAAGAACGGTCTGCTGTTCGGCGAGTGTGTGGTCGTGCTCAACCCCGAGCGCGTGCGCAACATCAAGTTCCTGCGCAAGACCTCGATGCAGCTCGCGTCGAAGATGCGCTTCGTCTCCGTCCAGTTCGAGGCGCTGCTCTCCGGCGACCTCTGGCTGCGCAACGCCGGCCACGCCAACGCGATGGCCAGCCGGCTGGAGGCCGCGGTCAAGGGCATCGACGGCGTGACCGTGGTCCGCCCGGTGCAGGCCAACGCGGTCTTCGCGGTCCTCCCGCGCGAGGTGAGCGAGCGCCTGCAGAAGCGTTACCGCTTCTACTTCTGGAACGAGCACACCGGTGAGGTGCGCTGGATGGCGTCCTTCGACACCACCGAGGCCGACATCGACGCCTTCGCGGCGGCGATCGCCGAGGAGATGGGCCGCGCCTGACCTGCCCGGAACCGCCGATCGTCCCGTCCCGCGCCAGCGGGGCGGGACGATTTGCTTCGGACCGGCCGGGACCCGTAGAGTTCCGGGGTCGCCGCGAGAAGCGGCGGAAAGCGAATCCGATGAATGAAACTCCGGAAAACGGAGCGGAAAACGTCTGATAGGCTGGGAACACGGAAGAACGAAGCGCCCGGAGGGCCCGCTGGAAGGCGGTCCGAAGGAAGTGTCCGTTCCTTGAGAACTCAAC
>NZ_JBSGFD010000248.1:0-10864 GCF_053603215.1 Kitasatospora sp. NPDC004240
CCCCGCCGCCCGTCGACGGGCGGCGGGGGCCACGGCACGGCCGCCACCCGTACCGCCGGCGGGCCGGCGGCCGGCCCGCACCCGCCGCCGCCCGCGGAGACCGACCGCCAGACCGACCGCCCCCAGGAAGGATCGGCATGACCCACCGGCGTTGGTTCACCCCCTGGCTGCTCGTCGGCCCGGCGGTCGTCTGGCTGGCCGTCTTCAACCTCTGGCCCTCGCTCAACACGGTGATCCTCTCCTTCACCGACGCCAAACCGCTCGGCGGCGGCCGGTTCACCGGCCTGGACAACTTCCGACGCGCCTTCGACGACGAGCAGTTGGCCGACGCCCTGACCAACAGCATCGTCTACCTGCTGGTCTGCCTGCCGCTGCTCACCGTCCTGCCGCTGCTGCTCGCCCTGCTGGTCGAACGCAGGCTGCCCGGCATCACCTTCTTCCGGACGGCCTTCTACACCCCGGTGATCGCCTCCGCCGTCGTCGTGGCCCTGATCTGGGGCTGGGTGCTCGACGACCGCGGCCTGATCAACGGCCTGCTCCAGCACACCGGCGCCGCCGACGGCCCGGTGCCCTTCCTCACCGACCGCTGGCTGCTGCTCCTCAGCGCGATCGCCCTGACCACCTGGAAGGGCCTCGGCTACTACATGGTCATCTACCTCTCCGCGCTGGCCAACGTCGGCCGCGAGCTGCACGAGGCCGCCGCCGTGGACGGCGCCGGAGCCGTCCGCCGCTTCTGGCACGTCACCCTGCCCGGCGTGCGGCCCACCATGGTGCTGGTCTCGGTGCTGATATCGGTGTCCGCGCTGCGGATCTTCTCCGAGCTGTACGTGCTCTCGGAGGGCACCGGCGGGCCCGGCGGGCGCGACATGTCGGTGGTGATGCTGATCCAGATGTACAGCCGCGGCTTCACCGGGCACCTCGGCTACGCGTCGGCGCTCAGCCTGCTGCTGTTCCTGATCACGCTCGGGCCGCTGCTGTTCCTGCTGCGCCTCAACCGGAAGGCGGACTGATCCCGTGCTGCCCGACTCCGCCCCGCGCACCGGTCCCGCGCCCGCCGACGCATCCACCGCCCCGCCGGACACCGCCCGGCCCGCCGGCACCCGGCGCGCCACCGCAACCTGGTCCGCCACCGCGGCCGTACGCCGCGCGCGCCGGGCCCGCGGCTTCAACAGCCCCTCCCCGGCCGGCGCGGCACTGCGCTACCTGCTGCTCCTCGCCGTCCTGCTGCTGGTGATCGGCCCCTTCCTGTGGCAGCTGTCCACCTCGCTCAAGGGCCCGGCCGAGGACATCTACACCCGCGACCCGGGCTTCGTGCCCGAGCACCCGACGCTGGAGAACTACGCCCGGGTCGCCGACACCATCCCGGTCTGGACGTACGCCGCCAACTCACTGACGGTGGCGGCGATGGCGGTGTTCGGCAACGCCTTCGGCGCCACCCTGGCCGGCTTCGCGCTGGCCCGGCTGCGCTTCCGCGGGGTCCGGCTGCTGCTGGGCCTCTTCCTGGCCACCCTGGTGCTGCCCGGCGAGGTCACGATCATCTCCCAGTACGTGACCGTGCGCAGCCTGGGCCTGGCCGACACCCTGCCCGGGGTGGCGCTGCCCGGCGCGATCGCGATGCTGAACGTGCTGCTGATGCGGACGGCGTTCGCGGCCGTCCCGCCCGAGCTGGACCAGGCCGCCCTGGTGGACGGGGCGAACGTCTGGCAGCGGCTGGTGCACGTGGGCCTGCCGAACGTCCGCGGGATGCTGAGCGTGGTGGTGATCTTCACCTTCATCGGCGCCTGGGACGACTTCCTCTGGCCGCTGATCGTGCTGACCGACCCGGACAGGTACACGCTCACCGTCGGGCTCCAGTACCTCAACGGCACGTTCAGCGCCAACCCCCGGCTGATCGCGGCCGGCACCATGATCGCCTTCCTGCCGATCGTCGTCGTGTTCGCGCTCTGCCAGCGGTTCTTCTTCCGCGGGGTCGAGGAGGGCGCCGTGAAGGGCTGACCGGGATGGTCCCCGTCGCCGCCGAACACTGCCGGACACCACCCGCGAGCACCGTCGAGCATCGCCGAGCACCACCCGCGAGCACTGCCGCCCCCATCGGAGCCGATCGAGGAAGCAGACCAGCCATGACCGCCGACCGGACCGACCGGACCGACCGGACCACCGATCCCACGGCCGACCCGACGCCCGCGCCGCGCTTCGGCGTCAACTACACGCCCGCCGAGGGCTGGTTCCACCACTGGCTCGACTTCGACCTCGACGCCGTCCGGGCCGACCTGGACTCCGTCGCCGCCCTCGGCCTGGACCACCTGCGGGTCTTCCCGCTGTGGCCGCTGTTCCAGCCCAACCGCACCCTGATCCGCCCGCGCGCCGTGGAGCAGCTGGTCCAGCTGGTCGACGCGGCGGGCGACCGCGGCCTGGACGTGGCCGTGGACGGCCTCCAGGGCCACCTGTCCAGCTTCGACTTCCTGCCGTCCTGGACCACCACCTGGCACCGGCGCAACCTTTTCACCGATCCCGAGGTCATCGCCGGCCAGAGCGCCTACCTGCGCACCCTCGCCGGCGCGCTGCGCGAGCGGCCGAACTTCCTGGGGATGACCGTCGGCAACGAGATCGACCAGTTCTCCGGCGACCCGCACCCCGACCCGGACCGGGTCACCCCCGACGAGGCCACCGCCTGGCTGCGCCGGATGCTGGCCGCCTGCGAGGAGGGCGCCCCCGGCCGGCTGCACCTGCACGCCTCCTACGACGCCGCCCACTACCTGGACGAACACCCGTTCACACCCTGGCACTCGGCGCGGCTCGGCCGGGCCACCGCCGTGCACTCCTGGGTGTTCAACGGCACCGCGCAGCTCTACGGCGCCCGCTCCACCGCGGTCACCCAGCACGCCGCCTACCTGGTGGAGCTGTCCAAGGCCTGGGCCGACGATCCCGGCCGGCCGGTCTGGCTGCAGGAGGTCGGCGCGCCCGCCCCGCACATCACCGCCGAGGAGGCCGCCCGGTTCACCGGGGACACCGTCGCCGCCGTCCTGGACTGCCCGGGCCTGTGGGGCGTCACCTGGTGGTGCTCGCACGACGTGGACCGCGCCCTGGCGGACTTCCCCGAGCTGGAGTACGGCCTGGGCCTGCTGACCAACGACCGCCGGGTCAAGCCCGCCGGCGCCCGGCTCGCCGGGGCCGTCGCCGCCGTGCGCGCCGGCTGGACCCCGCCCCCGCCGCGCACCACCGCGCTGGTGGTGGACACCGGCGGGGAGGACGGGTCGCCCGAGCGCGCGCCGTGCGGCCCCGGCGGCGCGGTGTTCGAGGCGTTCATGCGGCTGGCCGAGGACGGTGTCCGGCCCACCACCGTCCTCGCCGAGCGGGCCGGCGACCCGGCCCACCTCGCCGCCCGCGGCATCACCGAGGTGGTCACCTGCGACGACGTACGCTGACCATCCGTCACGTCCCTGCCCGAGAGCCCGTTCACCGGTTACGACATCTGGAGCCGCCGCCGTGCACGATGACCGTACCTTGATCGAAGCCCGCCTCAAGCGCGTCCTGACCGAGCGCGTCCTGCCCGCCGTGTACCCCGAGTCCGTCCCGCTGGAGGTGGGCATCTGGACGGCGCCCGGCGAACCCGTCCCGGTGGCCGAGGGGCTGGCCGCCCCGCGCCGGCCGATCGCCGTCGGCGAGGAGTGGGGCGCGCCCTGGAGCACCAGCTGGCTGACCGTCTCCGGCACGGTGCCCGAGGCCTGGGCCGGGCGGACCGTGGAGGCGCTGATCGACCTGGGCTTCGACGCCAACATGCCGGGTTTCCAGTGCGAGGGCCTGGTCTACCGCCCGGACGGCAGCCCGGTGAAGGGCCTCAACCCGCGCAACCAGTGGGTGCGGATCGCCGAACGGGCCGTCGGCGGTGAGCCGGTGCTGCTGCACGTGGAGGCCGCGGCCAACCCGGTGGTCCTGGACTACCACCCGTTCGTGCCCACCGAGTTGGGTGATCCGGAGACCGCCGGGGAGCAGCCGCAGTACCGGCTCGCCCGGATGGACCTCGCGGTGTTCGACCGTACGGTGTGGGAGCTGGTGCTGGACCTGGAGGTGCTCGGCGAGCTGATGGCCGAGCTGCCGGTGGAGGGCTCCCGTCGCTGGGAGGTGCTGCGCGCGGTCGGGCGGGCCCTGGACGCGATCGACCTGCAGGACGTCAACGGCACGGCGGAGGCGGCCCGTTCGGAGCTCGCCGGGGTGCTGTCCTCGCCCGCCGTGCCGTCGGCGCACCGGATCAGCGCGGTCGGCCACGCCCACATCGACTCGGCCTGGCTGTGGCCGCTGCGCGAGACGGTCCGCAAGGTCGCCCGGACCACCGCCAACATGACCGCGCTGCTGGAGGACGAGCCGGACTTCGTCTACACCATGTCCCAGGCGCAGCAGTACGCCTGGATCAAGGAGCACCGCCCGGAGGTGTACGCCCGGGTCAAGAAGGCCGTGGCGGAGGGGCGGTTCGTACCGGCCGGCGGGATGTGGGTGGAGTCGGACACCAACATGCCCTCCTCGGAGGCGATGGCCCGTCAGTTCGTGCACGGCAAACGGTTCTTCCTGGAGGAGTTCGGGGTCGAGAACCACGAGGCCTGGCTGCCGGACACCTTCGGCTTCACCGGCGGGCTGCCGCAGATCATCCGCAACGCGGGCTCCCGGTGGCTGCTGACGCAGAAGATCTCGTGGAGCCAGATCAACCGGTTCCCGCACCACACCTTCCTGTGGGAGGGCATCGACGGCACCCGGATCTTCACCCACTTCCCGCCGGTGGACACCTACAACTGCTCCATGAAGGGCTCCGAACTCGCCCACGCGGAACGGAACTTCAAGGAGAAGGGGGCGGCCGGACACTCACTGGCGCCGACCGGCTGGGGGGACGGCGGCGGCGGCACCACGCGCGAGATGGTCGGCAAGGCGGCCCGGCTGCGCGACCTGGAGGGCTCGCCGACCGTGGTGTGGGAGCGGCCGGCCGACTTCTTCGCCCGGGCGCAGGCCGAGTACCCCGAGCCGCCGGTCTGGGTGGGCGAGCTCTACCTGGAGCTGCACCGCGCCACCCTGACCAGCCAGGCGCGCACCAAGCAGGGCAACCGGCGCAGCGAGAACCTGCTGCGCGAGGCCGAGCTGTGGTGCGCCACCGCCGCCGTACGCGCCGGACTGGCCTATCCGTACGAGGAGTTGGACCGGATCTGGCGGACGGTGCTGCTGCACCAGTTCCACGACATCCTGCCCGGCTCGTCGATCGCCTGGGTGCACCGGGAGGCGGAGGCCACGTACGCGCGGATCGGCGCGGAGCTGGAGGAGCTGATCGGGCGGGCGCAGCGGGCGCTGGCCGGGGAGGCCGGGGGCGGGCGGGAGCTGGTGTTCAACGCGGCGCCGCACCGGCGTTCCGGTGTCCCGGCGGGCGGGGCCGCGGTGGCCGGGGCCGCGACCGGTGGAGCCGTGGCGGCCCAGGACCCGGCCGGCGGGTGCTCGGTGACGGCGGAGGGCGGCGGCTTCGTCCTGGACAACGGGCTGCTGCGGGTGGTGCTGGACGGCGACGGGCTGATCGTCTCGCTGTTCGACCCGGCCGCCGGGAGGGAGGCCGTCGCGCCGGGCACCCGGGCCAATCTGCTGCAGGTCCACCCGGACTTCCCCAACATGTGGGACGCCTGGGACGTGGACAGGTTCTACCGCAACACGGTGACCGATCTGACCGCCGCCGAGGAGGTCACGGTGACCGCCTCCACGCCGCAGGAGGCGGCGGTGCGGGTGAGCCGTTCCTTCGGTTCGTCCACGGTGGTCCAGACGCTGACCCTGCGCGCCGGTGCCCGGCGGCTGGACATCGACACCGAGGTGGACTGGCACGAGACGGAGAAGTTCCTCAAGGCGGCCTTCCCGCTGGACCTGCACACCGAACGCTACGCCGCCGAGACCCAGTTCGGGCACCTGTACCGGCCGACGCACACCAACACCAGCTGGGAGGCGGCCAAGTTCGAGGCGTGCAACCACCGCTTCGTCCACCTGGCCGAGCCGGGCTGGGGCGTGGCCCTGGTCACCGCCTCGACGTACGGGCACGACGTGACCCGGACGGTCCGGGAGCGGGACGGCGGGACCACCACGACGGTGCGCTTCTCGCTGCTGCGCGCGCCGCGCTTCCCCGACCCGCGCACCGACCAGGGCGTGCACCGGTTCCGGCACGCGGTGGTGCCGGGCGCCGGGATCGGCGACGCGGTCCGCGAGGGGTACCTGATCGGCCTGCCGGAGCGCCGGGTGACCGGCACCGCCCAGTCGGTGGAGCCGCTGGTCACGGTGGACGAGGACGCGGTGGTGGTCAGCGCCGTGAAGCTCGCGGACGACTGCGGCGGCGATCTGGTGGTGCGGGTGTACGAGTCGCACGGCGGCCGTGCCCGGGCCCGGCTCGGCGCGTCCTTCCCGATCGCCTCGGCGGTGCCCTGCGACCTGCTGGAGCGGCCCTGGGACGGCACCCGGGGAGAGGTCACGCTCACCGGCGGTGAGGTCGAGCTGACGCTGCGCCCGTTCGAGCTGATCACCCTGCGACTGCGCGCGGCCTGACCGGTACGGTCGTGCGGCGTCCCCGTCCCGCGGTCGGGGACGCCGCCGCCCGTCGTCGTCACCGTCTGGAGTTGCCGTGACCGCCCTGACCGCCGCCATCGACATCGGTGGCACCAAGATCGCCGGAGCGCTGGTCGACGAGGCCGGCGGGCTGCACCGGCGGACCGAACTGCCCACGCCCGCCCGGGAGTCGGCCGATTCGGTGCTGACGGTGGTGGAGCGGGTGCTGGACCACCTGGCCGGGGACGCGGAGGGCTGGGCCCGGGTGCGGGCCGTGGGCGTGGGCAGCGCGGGCCCGGTCGACACCGCCCGCGGCACGGTCAGCCCGGTCAACATCCCCGGCTGGCGGGACTTCCCCCTGGTCGCCCGGATCGCCGCGCACCCGGCGGTGGGCGGCCCCGCCGGCGCGCTGCCGGTGACCCTCGCCGGGGACGGTGTGGCGATGGCCGCCGCCGAGCACCGGCACGGCGCCGCGCGGGGCGCCGACAACGCGCTCTGCCTGGTGGTCTCCACCGGGGTCGGCGCCGGACTGGTGCTGGACGGCGCGGTGCGCCCGGGCCCCAGCGGCAACGCCGGCCACCTCGGCCACATCACCGTGGACCTGGACGGCGAGCCCTGCCCCTGTGGCTCGCGCGGCTGCCTGGAGGGCCTCGCCAGCGGCACCGCGATCGCCCGCCGCGCCCTGGCCGAGGGCTGGCGGCCGGCCGGCGAGGACCGCTCGGCCCGCGCGGTCGCCGACTCCGCCCGGGCCGGCGACCCGGTGGCGCTGGCCTCCTTCGACCGCGCCGCCCAGGCCCTGGCGGCCGGGATCGCCGCCACGGCGGCCCTGGTCGACCTCCACCGGGTGGTGATCGGCGGCGGGGTCGCGCAGACCGGCGAGCTGCTCCTCACCCCGCTGGCCCGGCACCTGGACCGCTACGCCGCGCTGCCGTACGTCCGCGGCCTGGACGTCCGCCGGGCCGTCCTCGGCCCGGACGCCGGCCTGGTCGGCGCCGCCGCGCTCACCCTCGCGGGCCGCCGCTAGGGCCTGGCATGACCGGCGACGACCTCGTGCACCACGGCGCGCAGCCAGCGGTGGGCGGGGTCGGCGTCGTTGCGCGGGTGCCAGGCCATGCCGATGTCGACCGCCGGGAGGTCCAGCGGGATCTCGAACAGGGCCAGGCCGAGCGCGCGGGCGGTCCCCTCGCCGAAGCCGGCCGGCGCCAGGCCCACCAGATCGGTCTCCCGGATCAGCAGCAGCGCGGTGGCGAAGCCCGGCACGGTCGCCACCACCCGCCTGGTGAGGCCGAGTTCGGCGAGCGCGTGGTCCACCGGGCCGTGCGCGCGGCCGTGCCGGGTGACGACCAGATGGCCGGCGGCGGCGTACTCCTCGACCGAGGGGCGGTGCACGGGGTGGCCCTGACCGTCCGGGTGGCCGTCGGCAGGCGGGTGACCCCCGGCGGACGGACGGCCCCCGGCGAGCGGGTGGCCGGCCCGGGTGACGCCCACCACCCGGGTGGTGGTGAGCCGTTGGGTACGGGTCTCGGGGTCGGTGTGGTCGACCACGCCGACCTCCAGGTCGACGGTGCCGTCCCGCATCGCGGCGGTCCCCTCCAGGTGCTCGGGGAGGAAGCTCAGCGTCACCCCCGGCGCCCGCTCGCGCACCGCGGCGATCAGCGCCGCGCCGACGACGGTCAGCAGCACGTCCCCGACCTGGAGGGTGAAGCGGCGCTCCAGCGCGTCCGGCCGCGGAGCGCCCACCGGCACCAGCAGCGCCTGCCCCCGGGCGACCAACGCCCTTACCTCCGTGCGCAGTTCGATCGCGCGGGGGGTCGGGACGAGGCCGCGCCCGGCCCGTACCAGCAGGGGGTCGCCGAGCACCCGGCGCAGCCGGGCGAGGGTGCGGCTCATCGCCGGGGCGGAGGTGTGCAGCCGGTGGGCGGCACCGGTGACACTGCCCTCCTCCAGCAGGGCGTCCAGGGCTACGAGCAGATTGAGGTCGAGATCCGGCACGGGTCGATTATCACCGACGCAATGACTCCTGACCATCGTTGCACTGGTCGCAATCCACTCCTCCGGCCTACCGTCGGTGACGTCAACTCGACGACTAGACAAGGGAACTGACATGCGTGACGATCTGCTCGCGGTGGCCTGCCTGGGCTCCCGTTCGGTGGTCCTCCTGGCCGCCGACGACTACCGGACGCTGGGCGAGGTGGCGCTGCCGCCCGAGCCGCACGAGCTGGTGCTCGACCCGGCCCGGCGGCTGCTCTACTGCACCGTCACCTACCGCGACGGCATCTACGAGCGGCACGGCGAGCGCGCCACCGAGCTGGTGGTGATCGACCCGGACGCCCGGAAGGTGGTCGACACCCTGGACCTGAGCCCGGAGCACGCCCCGCACGGGCTCGCGCTGGACCCCGTCCGCGACCTGCTGTACGTGAGCGTGGAGGCCGGCCCGGCGGGCGGCGGCGGGGTGCTGGTGATCGACCTCGCGACCCGTGAGGTGGTCGACCGGATCGCCACCGGGGCGCCCGGCCCGCACTGGTTCGCCATCACCCCGGACGGCGGCACGGGGTACGCGGCCAACAAGGAGGCGGGCTTCGTGACCGTGGTGGACCTCGTCGGCCGCCGGGCGTCCGGCCTGGTGGAGGTGCCGGGCAGCGAGGGCCTGGCGCCGACCCCGGACGGCCGGTGGGTGGTGGTGGCCACCCCGAAGCTGGCGCTCGGCGGCCCGCTCGCCGCGCCGCCCGCCCTGACGGTGATCGACACCGCGAGCGGCGAGGTGGCCCGGACGCTGCCCCTGGAGGCACCCGCCCTGGCGGTGCACCTCACCGCCACCGGGCTGCTGCTCGCGGCCGAGGTCCACCTCGCGCCGTCCGCGCCGGACGGCGGGCTGCCCGTCCCGGTGAACGGGCGGCTGCGGATCTTCGCCCCCGGCCCGGTGCCGGGCGGCTTCGAACCGCTGGCCTCCGTCGAGGTCGGCCACATCCCGCTGACCGTGCACTCCTCGCCGGACGGCCGCCTCGGCTACGTGTCCAACACCGCCTCGGACACGCTCACCGTGGTGGACCTGGTCCGCCACGAGGTGGTGACGGAGGTCCGGGTGGGCGGGGACGCCGACGCCGGTCCGCACGGCATCGTCCACGTCCCCGCCCGGCCCTGAACCCGGAAGCCCGACCGGCGTCCGGTCCCCGGGAGCAGGGCGGTGTGCCGCGACCCATCCCCTCAGGGGCCGCGGCACACGATCAGGGCAGGCGGGTTACGGCGGGCCCGCCCGTCAGATCCGCTGCCACAGCGCGGGCACCGACGACGGCTCCCAGCCGGCCTGTGCCTGGTGGCCCTGGAGGCAGCGGTAGCTCGCGCCGCCGTAGGTCACCGTGTCGCCGGCCTTGTAGACCGTGCCGGCCGCCCAGGTGCCGGAGGGGTCACCGGGGCCGGGACCGGGGCCCGGGCCGTCGGCGGAGGTCTTCAGCGTCAGCCCGTAGCCCTGCAGGATCGGGTTGAGCGGCTGGAAGTACGTCGTCCCGCCGCTGGAGCAGGTCCCGCTCCCGCCGGAGGTGACGCCCTGCGCCTGGCTGCCCGAGATGTACGAGCCGCCGGAGTCGCCCGGCTCGGCGCACACCGTCGTCCGGGTGACCCCGGAGACCGTGCCCTCCTGGTAGGTGACGCTGGTGTTGAGCTGCTGGATCGTGCCGCAGTGCCAGCCGGTGGTGGAGCCCGAGCGGCACACCGAGGCGCCGACCGGCTGCTGCACCGAACCGGCGACCTGCACGTTCGCGCCGCCGGAGCCCTTCACGTACGGGGTGGCCGTCCAGTTGGAGTTGGTCGCCACCCAGGCCATGTCGTTCCCGGGGAAGACCGAGGCCTGGAACGAACCCTGGGAGACCTGGTTGTACCCGGTGGTGGTGGTGCCGGCCCGGCCGCAGTGCCCGGCCGTCGCGAAGCCCTGGGTGGTGCCCCGGGTGATCGGGAAGCCGACCGAGCAGCGCCCGCTGCCGTTCATGTAGTACGCGTCGCCGCCGCGGATGTCGTACAGCGGGCGCGGCGCCTGCTCCACGGTCCGGACGGTGACCAGCGCGCGGTCCACGCCGCTCGCCGCGACCAGCCGCTCGGCGGCGGCCGGCGTGGTCGCCTCCACCGTCAGCCGGTTGGTGCGGACGTCGACGTACCAGACGGAGCCGGCCTCGGGCCGGGCGGCGGCCGCCCGGTCCAGCGCCGTCCTGGCGGTGTCCAGCGTGCCGAGGTCGTGGGCCACGACCACGGCACGCGCCCCCGCCGCGCGGATCAGCGAGATAGGAAAAGCACACCATAGAAAACCAATACCAACCGA
>NZ_JBSGFD010000249.1:0-10806 GCF_053603215.1 Kitasatospora sp. NPDC004240
CACGCTCCCCGGCGGCCCAGGAGGTCAGCCGGGGGCTCCTCCGATCACCCGTGCCGAGCGGCAGTCGGCGGCCGGCCGGGTGAGGCCCGGCGCCCGGGGCCCCGGTGCGTGCGGGCCCGGGCCGACGGCGTCTGCCGACCCGGGCCGTACGACGCCGGAGCCGCCACCGTACGGCCGCACGGCGCGGGAGGAACGGACGGCGGCCCTGGTCGATGCGGTCCGGCTGCGACTGGCCGAGTCCGGGGCGCCGCCGACGGACGGTTCGGTCGCGGCGGCCGTACGGGCCTCGCGGCCGCCGCTGGGCGGCGGTGACGTGCTCGACACGGTCCGGGCGCTGCGGGCCGAACTGGTCGGGGCCGGACCGCTGGACGGCCTGCTCGCGGCTCCCGACGTCACCGATGTCCTGGTCAACGGTCCGGACGAGGTGTGGATCGACCGGGGAGGCGGCCTCCAGCGGGTTCCGGAGGTCCGCTTCGCCGACGCCGACGCGGTGCGGCGTCTGGCCCACCGGCTGGCCACGGCGGCGGGACGCCGTCTCGACGACGCGCGGCCCTGGGTGGACGCCCGGCTGCCGGACGGCACGCGGCTGCACGCGGTGCTGCCGCCGATCGCCGCCGGCTGCACGCACATCTCGCTGAGGGTCTGCCGGCCGCGCCCCTTCACGCTCGACGAGCTGGTGGCGGGAGGGGCGCTGCCCCCGCAGGGCGCCGAGATCCTCGCCTGCGTCCTGCGGGCCCGGCTCTCGCTGCTGATCAGTGGGGGAACGGGCACGGGGAAGACCACGCTGCTCGCCGCCCTGCTCGGCCTGGTCGGGCCGGGTGAGCGGATCGTCCTCGCGGAGGATTCCGCCGAGCTGCGGCCCGACCACCCCCATGTGGTGAGGCTGCAGAGCCGCCCGCCGAACCAGGAGGGTCTGGGCGAGCTGACGCTGCGGGACCTGGTCCGCCAGGCCCTGCGGATGCGCCCCGACCGGCTGGTGATCGGCGAGGTGCGAGGGGCGGAGGTCTCGGACCTGCTGGCAGCCCTGAACACCGGTCACGAGGGTGGCTGCGGAACGGTCCACGCCAACCGGGCGGCGGACGTCCCGGTCCGGCTGGAGGCCCTCGGCGCCCTCGCGGGACTCGACCGGACCGCCCTGCACAGTCAACTCCGGGCGGCGCTCGACGTCGTGGTCCACGTCGTCCGCGAGCCGGGGCCGGGCCGGCGGCGGGTCGCCGAGATCCACGTACTGGGCGGGGACCGCACGGGCCTGGCCGTCACCACCCCGGCGGTGACCTTCACCGCGGACGGCTCGGTGCTCCCCGGCGCGGGCTGGGAACGACTGACCCGGCTCTGTGCGGAGCGCGGGGTCGAGTTGCCGAGGATCCCCGCCTCGAGAGAGCCGGAGGACGCGGCGCCGCGGGGTGCCGCCGGATTCCGGGTCGGCGCGGGCCCCCGCGGCTGTGCCGGGTTCATCGGTGGCGCCGGCTGCGCGGGCGGGGGCAAGTTCACGGGCGGTGGCACAGGGTTCGGCGGTGCTCGGTTCGGTGGCGGCGGTCCGGGCCGTGGCGGAGACGGCCCCGGGACCCGGGGCGGGCCGCGGTGAGGGTGCCGGCGGCGGCAGCGCTGGGGGCGCTCACGGCCCGGCAGGCCGAGGGGCTGTTCGCGCTGCTCGTGCTGGTGATCGCGGCCGCCGCGCTGGTGCTGCTCGAACCGTGGACCGGGCGAGGACGATGAGGAGGTTCGAGACATGACGACACGACAGATCGAGCTCGCGTGGGTGACCGCGCTCTGCGCGACCACGCTGGCCGGGTGGTACTGGCTCCAACGGCAGCTGGCAGGCGCCCGGCGTACCCGGCTGCTGCTCGCCGGCGAGCGTGCCGGGCCGGATGTCGGCTGGCCGTCCACCGAGGTCGCGGGAGCCGCCCGGGGGCGTGGCCGGGCGGGCGGGACTCCCGCCGGCGGCCGGTGGGCTTTCGGGATCCCCGGAGCCACACCGCCGCCCTGGCTGGTGCCCGAACTCCTGCTGCTGCCGGCGGGGCTGGCGGCCGCACAGACCACCGGCTCGCCGGTGCCGCTGCTCGCAGCGGCCCTGGCGGTGCTGCCGCTGCGGCGGTGGCGTCTGCGCCGCCGCACGGCCGAGCAGGCCCGGAAACGGGCGGAGGCGGTGGTCGAGCTCTGCACCGGGCTCTCGGCCGAGCTGCGCGGCGGCGCGACACCGGAGCAGGCGCTGCACCTGGTCACCGCACGGCTCGGCGAGGACGGCGAGGCGCTGCGTAGGCTCGGCGCGGAGCCGGTGGCCCGGCTGGCGGCCGGGCGGTACGGGGCCGACGTCCCGGCGGCCTTCCAACTGCTCGCCGAACTGCCCGGAGGCCGAGGGGCGAGCGCGATCGCGGCCTGCTGGCGGGTCTCCTCGGACGGCGGCTCGGGGCTGGCTGCGGCCCTGGACCGGGTCGCCGAGGCACTGCGCGCCGAACGGGCGCTGGCCGAGGAGATCCAGGGGGAGCTGGCGGCGCCCCGGACCACCATCGCTGTCCTGGCCGCCCTGCCCGCTGCCGGCCTGCTGCTCGGCGTGGCGCTCGGGGCACGACCGCTGGACATCCTGCTGCACACCAGGGAGGGCCTCGTCAGCCTGATCGCGGGGGCCGCCCTGGAAACGGCCGGCCTCGCCTGGACCGGACACATCGTGCGGACGGCCTCGCGGGGCGCCCTCGGCGACGCGGCGCCGGAACCCCCGGCCCGGACGGCCAAGAGTGCCGACGGTCCGGCGGGGAAGCCCACCGGGGTCGGCTGGCGGTGCGGCATCTCCCGTACCCGTGCCGGAGGCCGGTTGCCCAGCGGCGCCTTCCGACCGGAGGTGGTCCGGGGGTGACGGCCTCCCCTTCCCCCGACTGGCCGGCCCTGGGTCTCGTCGTGGCGGCCGCGGTGCTGCTCGTACGGCGATGGGCGGCCCGTCTCCGGTCGAGGCGGCGGGCCGGGGTCCGGATGCGCCGGGTGCTGGCGGGGCCGGAGAACGGCGGTCGGCCTTCCCCCGCGAGCGGGCTGCGGCGCAAGCGGGCCTGCGACCCGCCGGGCGGCCGACGGTCCGATGGCCGGGTGCGGCGGTTGGCGGTCGCGACCGTGGCCGGGGTGGTCCTCGCCGCGCTGGCCGACGGCGGCGCGGGGCTGCTGGCCGGTGTTCTGCTCGGCTGCGGGATGTACCGGTGGCTGCCGAGGGAGCGGTCCCCGGCGGAGCGCCGCGCGGCCCTGGAATCCGACCGGCTGGCCGGACAATTCCCGCTGACCGCCGAACTGTTGGCGGCCTGCCTGGGCTCCGCCGGATCGCCGGCGGAGGCGGTCGCGGCGGTCGGCCGGAGTGTGGGTGCCCCGATGGGCCCCCGGCTGGCGGCGATCTCCGCCGAACTGGCCCTCGGCGCACCACCGGAGGTCTGTTGGAGCCGGCTGGGCGAGGACCGCCCGGTGCTCGCCCCACTGGCCCGTTGCCTGGTCCGGACGAGCCTCAGCGGCGCTCCGGCCGCCGGCCAGCTGACGGCCCTGGCCCAGGGCCGACGGGCGGCTGCGATCCACGCCGCCCACGCCCGGGTACGGCGCGCCGGGGTGCTCGCCACGGCTCCGCTGGGGCTCTGCTTCCTGCCGGCGTTCGTCCTGATCAGCGTCGTCCCGGTGGTCCTCGGGCTCACCACGTCGTTCGGCGCGAGGCTCTGACGGGCAGTCCGCCCGCTCGGCCCCCGCCCGCCGGGTGAACGGGCGGCCCGTCCGTCCACCACATCGCACCAACCCGTGCCGGATGTCCCGTCCGGACGTTCAGAACTCACCGAAGGAGATCCCCATGACTGCTGTCCTCGTGCCCAAGGCCCCGGCCGGCGCTCCCCAGCCCCACCTGCTGACGATCTGCCGGCGACGGGGCCGATGGGCGGCCGGCCGGATCCGACGGGCGGCCCACCGCCGACGGGGGTCCGACGCCGGGATGACCACCGCGGAGTACGCGGTCGGCACGGTCGCGGCCTGCGCGCTGGCCGCCGTGCTGTACAAGCTGGTCACCGGTGACGCCATCACCGGCGCGCTCGGCGAGGTCATCGAGCGGGCGATCCGTGCGGCGTGACGGCGCGCGGCGGCGACGGTGGGGGCGGCCCCCACCGTGGCGGTGGCCGCGAGGGTGTCGCGGCCGCCCCGCCGACGCCGGCTACGTCACGGCGGAGACCGCGGTGGCGATGCCCGCGCTGGTCCTGCTGGCCGCGATGCTGATCTGGGGCGTGCTCGCGTGTTCCGCCCAGATCCGCTGTGTGGACGCGGCCCGGGTGGGCGCCCGGGCGGCCGCGCGCGGTGAGCCGGACGCCGCCACCCAGGCCCGTTCGGCGGCCCCGCCCGGGGCCTCGGTGCAGGTCGCGGGCGATGCCCGGACGGTGCGGGTCACCGTGCGGGTGCCCTGCCCGGGCCCGGGGCGGCTGGCGTCGGCCCTCTCGGTGCAGCTGGCCGCCGAGGCGGTGGCGGCCCGGGAGGACGTCCTGACGGCCGGCGGAGGAGGTGCCGGGGCATGGCCGGCCTGACCGGATCCACGACGGGACGGCCGGGTACCGCAGTGGGCCGCTCGGGTACGGGGCCGGGGCGCGGACGGCTGGACACCGGCTCGGCGTCCGTGTGGCTGCTGGCGCTCGGGCTGATCGGGTGCGCGGTCTTCGGCGCGGTTCTGTCGCTGGGGGCGGTGATCGCCGCCCGGCACCGGGCCGAGTCGGCGGCCGATCTGGCCGCGCTGGCGGCGGCGGACCGCCTGCTGCTCGACGAGGACGGTGGGTGCGCCCGGGCAGCAGGCATCGCGGCGGCCCAGCGGTCCGTCCTGGTGTCGTGCAGGGTGGAGCCGTCCGCGGACGCCGTCGAGGTGGTGGTCGAGGTGCCGGTCACCGGCCTGCCCCCGGAGCTCGCGGGCCTGGAGCTCGGCCCCGCCAGGGCCAGAGCACGTGCCGGACCGCTCCGGGCCGCCGGCACCGCCGACGACCCGGACACCAAGGCCGGCTCCTAGCCGGCGCTCCCGTTCTCCCCGGCCGGGCCCGGGGTGAGGCCGTCGGTCCCGGCACCGGCCTCGCCAGCCGTCCCGGCACCGCTTCCCGGCTTCCCGGTGCCCGGTTCCCTGGCGCCCGGGGCGCCGGCCAGCAGGACGTCGAGCAGCCGGACGGCGGCCGACTTGTCCAGCGGATCGTTCCCGTTGCCGCACTTGGGCGACTGCACGCAGGACGGGCAGCCGCGTTCGCACTCGCAGGCCGCGATCGCGTCCCGGGTGGCGGTGAGCCAGTGGGAGGCCCGCTGGAAGCCGCGTTCGGCGAAGCCGGCGCCACCGGAGTGACCGTCGTAGACGAACACGGTGAGCAGTCCGGTGTCCGGATGCAGCGGCACCGAGACGCCGCCGATGTCCCAGCGGTCGCAGGTGGCGAACAGCGGGAGCAGGCCGATCGAGGCGTGCTCGGCGGCGTGGGCGGCGCCGGGCAGCTGATCGGGCGGGATGTCGGCGTCGAGGAGCTGGTCCTCGGTGACGGACCACCAGACCGCCCGGGTCCGCAGGGTTCTCGGCGGCAGGTCGAGCTTGGTCTCGCCCATGATCTCCCCGGTGGAGATCCGCTTGCGGAGGTAGCCGACCACCTGGTTGACCACCTCCACCGAGCCGAAGCTGAGCCGGCCCTCGCCCCAGCCCACGGTGGTGTCGGTCGAGAGCACGGAGATGGAGGTGATGTCGCGGGCGGCGGTCGTGTAGGGCGGGTCCGCCGGTGCGACCAGGGCGACCGAGTTGTCCAGGTCGAGGTCCTGGACGAGGTAGCTGCGGCCCTGGTGCAGGTGGACGGCCCCGGTGTGGACGGTGGTGTGGGAGGCGGAGGCGTCCACCGTGCCGAGCAGCCGCCCGGTCGAGGCCTCGACGATCTGGACCGGACTGCCGCCGCTGCCGCGCAGGTCCACGGAGTCGGCGGCCCGCTCGCGGCGGGTCCAGAACCAGGAGCCGCCCCGGCGGCGCAGCAGCCCGCGCCGCTCCAGCACCGGCAGCAGCGGGCCGGCGGAGGGTCCGAACAGCGCGAGGTCCTCCTCGCCCAACGGGAGCTCGGCGGCGGCCGCGCACAGGTGCGGCGCGAGGATGTGCGGGTTGTCGGGGTCGAGCACGGTGGCCTCGACGGGTGTGGCGAACAGGGCCTCCGGATGGTGCACCAGATAGGTGTCCAGCGGGTCGTCGCGCGCGATCAGGACGGCCAGGGCGCCCTGGGCCTCCCGCCCCGCGCGTCCGGCCTGCTGCCACAGCGAGGCCCGCGTACCGGGGTAGCCGGCCATCAGGACGGCGTCCAGGCCGGAGATGTCGACGCCGAGTTCGAGGGCGGAGGTGGAGGCGAGCCCGAGGAGCCGCCCGGTGTGCAGATCGCGTTCGAGTGCCCGGCGTTCGTCCGCGAGGTAGCCACCGCGGTAGGCGGCGACGCGGGTGGCCAGCGGGCTGCCCAGCTGGTCCTGGGTCTGCAGGGCGACGAGTTCGGCGGCCCGCCGGGAGCGGACGAACACGACCGTGCGGGTGCCGTTGTCGACCAGGTCGGTCAGCAGGTGCGCGGCCTCGGCGGTGGCCGTCCTGCGGACGGGGGCGCCGTGCTCGCCGACGTTCTCCGTCAGCGGCGGCTCCCAGAGACCGAAGACCATCGGCCCGCGCGGGGAGCCGTCCTCGGTGACGGCCTCGGCGGGCAGCCCGGTGAGCCGGCGGGCGGTGGCGGCCGGGTCGGCGGTCGTCGCCGAGGCGAGCAGGAACACCGGCGAGGAGCCGTACCGGGCGCAGATCCGGCGCAGCCGCCGCAGCACCTGGGCGACGTGCGAGCCGAACACCCCCCGGTAGCTGTGGCACTCGTCGACGACCACGTAGCGGAGCGTCTTGAGGAAGGAGGCCCAACGCGGATGGGCGGGCAGGATGCCGCGGTGCAGCATGTCCGGGTTGGTCAGCACGTACGAGGCGTACTGGCGGACCCACTCGCGCTCCTCGGGCGGGGTGTCACCGTCGTACAGGGCGGCGCGGACGCGGGGCGGGGCGAGTTCGGCGGCCCGCCGACGCTGGTCGGCGGCGAGGGCCTTGGTGGGCGCCAGGTAGAGGGCGGTGGCGCCACGCCCGTTGCGGGCCTCGGTGCCGTCGAGCAGATCGCTGAGCACCGGGGCCAGGTAGCCGAGCGACTTGCCCGAGGCGGTCCCTGTGGCGATCACCACAGTTTGACCGGTTTTGGCGAGTTTCATGGCTTCTGCCTGGTGCGCCCAGGGGCGCTCGACACCCAGCTCCAGGGCGGCCGTCACGATCTCCGACCGGATCGAATCCGGCCACGGCGAATAACGTGCCGCCCGGGCGGGAAGGTGCTCCGTATGGGTGAGCCGGTCGGATCGCCCCCGGGCGGCGGACAGGGTCGTGAGCAGTGCCTCGGGCAGGCTGTGACGGGGCGACATGAGGACCCAGTGTGTCACCGGCGTGACGGAGAATCGTCGTAAGCCATCGTGCGGGCATGGTCGCAGGTGGTTGAATGTGGCCGTGACGGCCGTACGGCCGGGGTCGCAGCGCCGAGGCTTGCCACGCATCGGCTGAGCGCGCCCGGGCACGACGGCCGACGCAACCATGCGATGGCGGCCAACGGGCCGGGATCGCGATGACGTAGCAAGGCAAGGTGCTGGAGGTTCCGTGGACCTGTCCCTGTCGACCCGTACAGTCGGCGATCGCACGGTCGTCGAGGTTGGCGGCGAGATCGATGTGTACACCGCCCCGAAGCTGCGGGAGCAGCTGGTCGAGCTCGTCAACGACGGCAAGTACCACCTGGTCGTCGACATGGAGGGCGTGGACTTCCTCGACTCGACCGGTCTGGGTGTGCTGGTGGGCGGTCTCAAGCGCGTGCGTGCCCACGAGGGTTCGCTGCGCCTGGTGTGCAACCAGGAGCGCATCCTGAAGATCTTCCGGATCACCGGTCTGACCAAGGTTTTCCCGATCCACACCTCGGTCGACGACGCGGTCAACTCGACCGACTGACATACCGGTCCGACGTGACCGACTGAGCTGACCGGTCGGCGGGCCGGGGTGACCCGGCCCGCCGACCGATCGAACCGCGTATCCGCTCCGCCGGACCGCGGGTCGGGCGGGCGCACCGGTCGGACGACCCGGATGTGCGCGTCCGACCTCACACGTCCGGGGAAGCCGGGCCCTCACGGGTTCCGGGCGGCCCTGGTCGGAGTACCCCGAGGAGGGGGAGAGATGGCAACCGTCGAACTTCGATTCAGCGCGCTTCCCGAGCACGTCCGTACGGCCCGGCTGGTGGCTGCGGCGGTCGCCAGACGAGCCGGGGTCGACGAGTCGGTGCTCGACGAGGTACGCCTCGCCGTCGGTGAGGCGTGCTCCCGTGCGGTCGGGCTGCACCAGCGCGGCGGTATCACCGGCGCGGTCCGGGTGGCGCTGATCGACCAGGAGAAGCGTTTCCTCATCGAGATCGAGGACGAGGCCGGTCCCGCGACCGTGCCCTCCTCCGGTGAGGCCGACGGAGACCCGGACGAGGACACCCTCGGCCTCGCTGTGATCACCGGCCTGGTGGAGGACCTCGAGGTTAGCAAGGGCGCTGCCGGCGGGCTGATCCGGATGAGCTGGCCGGTCTCGGTCGACGCCATCGCGGTCTGACCCGGCCGACCTTTCGCCGCCCCACCACCTTCACCTCCCCACCCCTCACCGTGGCCGCTCTCACCGGCTTCGATGCCTCGTTGCCTTCATCGGCTTCGCTGCCGCCGCGGTTCGTCGGTGCTCCGTCGGTCGCCCCGGCTGTCGGCATGTCCGCCGACCAGGCTGTCGGCTGCCCGTTCACCCTCCGATCGATCTTCACGCGCGCGCCAGCCGGACCCCCGGATCCGGCGTATGCCAGCCGCTACGGCCCTGCCCGGGGCCGATATTCGTGCTGGTGGTGGACCGGCCGGACGGTGGTCGGTGGCTGATGGGGGCGGACGGTCTGGGCGTCCTGGTCGAGCCACCCTGCACGGCCTGTCGTCGGCCGAGATCGACCGGATCGACGCGGCCGTGGCCCGAGCCTGCGGGGACCGAGCGGTCATGGTGCGGGTGTCGGGCCGGCCTCCGGAACGGATCCCGCCGCTGCCGCAGCTGCGGATGCCGCGTGTGGTGAGCGAGTCGGCCCGGTTCTGGCACGGTGAGTTGGCGGGCGGTCTGGTGCACGGCTCCGGTCGGCTGTGGTTCTGGCGCTGTTCCCGCTGATCGGTGCGGTCCCGTCGGCCGGGGCGCTCGGCGTGGCGGGTGCGCTGTTCGCGCTGGTGCCGGTGGTGGTGCTAGGCCCTGTCCGGCCGATCTTGCCGGGCGCACGACGCCGGGCATCCTCCCCCAGCCTCCGGCCGGGGGCGCCCCCACCTGGACACACGGCCGAATCGCCCAAGTACATCCAGTACGAGGCCGATCCGGCCGCACGCCCAGCCGGGCGCGGAATGGGGGCACCTCCCGGCCGAAGGCTGGGGGAGCCGCGCGCTGATCCGACAAGATCGACCGGACAGGCCCTGGCCGGACCCTTGGGGCCGATCAAGGTGATGCGGCGGATCCAACCGTTGGAATGGCATTGACAAACTGTTGAACCGGGCGGTTCCCTGCTCTCGGCACGACCCGGGTCCGGCCGGCCGCGAGGCCGCCGGATCCGATCGCGGAAGGGGAACCCATGCGGATACGCATTCTCTGGCCTGCCGGGCAGGCGACTGCCACGCTCGTCGGCTCGCCCACCACCGAGGCGGTCTGGGCCGCGCTGCCGATCAGCTCGACGGCCAGCACCTGGGGTGAGGAGGTCTACTTCGAGACCCCGGTCAGCGTGGCCCGCGAGGCCGGCGCCCAACAGGTCGTCGAGCCGGGGACGGTGGCGTTCTGGACGGACGGAGAGAGCCTCGCCCTGCCGTACGGGCCGACGCCGATCTCGCGGGACGGCGAGTGCCGGCTGGCCGGCCCGTGCAATGTCCTCGGCACGCTGGACGGGGACCCGCAGGCGCTGCGGACCGTACGGCCGGGCGATCCGGTCCGGGTCGAGCGGGTCCTGAACAGCGGGTCCTGAACAGCGGGCCTGAACAGCGGGCCTGCACGACGGACCTCCGTGACGGACCTGTGCGACAGGCCGTTCGGCGGGTCGGGAAGCCGACGGGCGGGAACCGGGGGCGGGTGGCGGCCGTGTAGGTTCGCAGTTCGACGACCGAAACCGAAAGGGCTCTCCCGGTGAACAAGCGACTGCTGGCCGTACCCGCGCTGGGCGCGCTGCTCGCGTTCGGCGCCGTCGGCTGCGGCGACGACGACAACAGCAAGCAGCTGACCGAATGGGCGTCGAACGTCTGCGGAGCCGCCAAGGACCCGATCGCCCAGGCGCAGGCCGCCCTCGCGGACACCGGCCAGGTCAAGACCGGCGAGTCGCCCGCCGACCTGCAGAAGCGGCTGTCCGCCGACATATCCCGCCTGGCCAAGACCAACCAGCAGATCGCCGAGGCCATCGACAAGGCCGGCGCGCCGAAGGTCGACGACGGCGAGGCCCTGCGCAAGGACACCGTCGCCGAGCTCAACAAGGCGGCGGAGGGCTACCTGGAGGTCCAGAAGAAGCTGGACGGGCTGCCCAACGCGGACCAGTCGAAGTTCGCGGACGGCCTGCGCAGCGTCGCCGACCAGGTGCAGCAGCTGGCCTCGCTCTCCACGGCGGCCCAGAGCAAGCTGCAGCGCGGTGAGCTCGGCGCGGCGATGGCCAAGCAGGACGGCTGCAAGCCGGGCGCGGCCGCCCCGACCGGTGCGGCGTCGGGCGGCGCGGACGGCGGTGCGACCGGTGGAGCCTC
>NZ_JBSGFD010000250.1:0-10704 GCF_053603215.1 Kitasatospora sp. NPDC004240
AGCGGTAGGGGTTCTGGGTCGTTGAACACCGCGTGACTGAACCGGTGGGGGACGCGCGACACTTGTCGCCGTCGGCGCAGGAAGCGTTGCGGCTGTGGGCGGTGGCCGCGCTGGTCGAGGGCCGGGACCGCGAGGACGTCGCGGCGGTGTTCAAGGTGTCGTTGAAGGCGGTGGACGGCTGGTGGGCGAAGTGGCCGGCCGGCGGGCGTCCGCGCGGGCGGCGGGTCGGGGACCATCAGATGTTGTCCGAGGCCGAACAGGCCGCGTTTCGGCAGGCCGTGCTCGACCACCAGCCGTGCGACCTGGGACTTCCCGGGCAGCTGTGGACACGCGCCCAGGTGGGTGCGCTGATCGCGAAGCTGTACCGGGTGCGGTTGACCGAGCAGGGGGTGGGCGAGTACCTACGCCGCTGGGGGCTGTCGTTCCAGCGTCCGGACAAGCGGGCCGTCGAGCAGGACCCGGAGGCCGTGCGTGGCCGGCTGGAGGACACCTGGCTGGCGATCCGTGCGAAGGCGAGGGCCGAGGGAGCCGAGGTGCTGTTCGCCGACCAGGTCGGCATCCGCTCCGACCAGATCACCGGCCGCACCTGGGGCGAGAAGGGCCGCACCCCAATCGTGCGCCGCACAGGCAACCACTTCCCGGTCAACGCGATGTCCGCGATCAGCACCAAGGGCCGCATGCACTTCATGGTCTTCACCGAGACCTTCGACGCCAAGGCCATGTGCCGGTTCCCCGACCGGCTCGCCGGTCGCTTCGACCGCAAGGTCCACCTCGTCGTGGACCGGCACTCGGCCCACTGCTCACGGAGAGTCCGCGCCTGGCCGGCCGACCACGCCGACCAGGTCGAGCTGCACTTCCTGCCGTCGTACTTACCCGAGCCGAACCCCGACGAACTGGTCAACGCCGACCTCAAGCGCAGCCTGCTCATGAGGCACAGAGCCCGTAACCAGTCCGAGCTGGCAGCCGAAGCCCGACGCTTCTTCCACCGGCGCCAGCGCCAGCCCCACATCGTCCGCGGCTACTTCCACGGTCCGCAGGTCCGCTACACCCTCGATGGGAACCAATTGAGTTTCTGATCAATACAACCTCCGCCGTCGCCACTCCACACTCGGCTACCTCAGCCCGGTCCAGTTCGAACAGCAGACAGCGACGTCCCGTAAGATCACCCTCGCCGCATGAAACTCCGGTGTCCACGTCCCGAGGGAAGGCTCATCCCACCACTTTGTCGAGGCCCTGGGGGGCAGGGAGGCGTCGGTGCGCCTGCGATAGGGACTCCGGCGGTGGCACAGGTGGCCGACCGGAATACCGCGGGGCGGCCCTCCGAGGTTGAGGGCCGCCCCGCTGGCATTCTGTCTTGGACTTTCGGGGCAGCGGCCGACCCGCGCCGCGATATGAGTTCGGCTCCCGGAAGTTGTCAGGAGAGTGGGGGCCGGTCGGCGCGCCGACCGGTGATCTCGCCGGCCACCCAGGTGACGCACTTGGGGCGTTGCCCCGTCCCGGCACTGATGTACTCCTGGACCGCAGAGCGGACCTGTGCGAGGGGGATGGCGCTGGCCCGATCGTGGAAGGAGACGTAGCCGGGGTCCGCTACCAGGTAGGGGTCAGCTTCGGGCGGCTGCGGGTTGTCGGAGATCCAGAGGGTTTTGCAGATCTCCCTGTCCTCAATTCCCCTGCCGGGAATCGCGCACCATATGAGGGCGCCGTAGCCTGTCGCCGCGTTCGCCGATACGCACAGGCGGCTGAAGATGTCGGCGTCGTTCTTCTCTGCGAATCCGAGCCAGGTCCGTTCGCCGATCTCGTCCTCGGGGTAGCTCGTTCCGACAACTTCCTCGATCAGGGATGAAACCTTCCCGGGGTCGTCCATCGGAAAGCTTTGGCCGTGAACAGTGAAAATCATGTCAGACATCCTCCGGGGGCCTTTGGCCGACTAGTTCCTTGAATCGCATGATCCCGCTTTTGTCACGCCACCATACCTTGAGGACGGATCCCTTGTAGAGTATGTACGGAATCACGATGAAGCAGGAGTTTGGCTCTTTGCCATTGAATCCATCCGTGACGGCATCGTACCCGCATGGGCCTTTCGGGTTGTTGATCACGATTTCCGCATACTGTTCTGTCTTCTTCCGGGCCATCCTCCACGCCAATTTCGTCTCCGCGTGAGTGGAGGCGGGATGCATGTTGTCGCCAAAATTCTGGTCAGGGAACTTCTTCAGGAATTCGGTGATCGGTCCGGTAAACTCTTCGTCGGTTCCGCTTTTCCACCAGCCCTGGCGGTCGTTGGTTCCGATGGGCACCATCGTACCGCTCGAACCGCGGAAGAATATCCTTCCCCAGGTCGTCGGCGCCTGCCTGGACCATGTGGGCAGGTCTTTGAGGGTTTGGTTGACGACGTCGGCCGCCAGGGTCAGGCATTCGTCGTTGTGGACGAGTACACCGGTTTCGCCGAATAGGACGAAATAGGTGTGGAGTCCGGTGACGGTGAGGTTGTGCGCGGGCTCCAGGCCCGTCCAGTGCCGGATCGAGGCGACCTGGGCGGTGGCACCGGTGTCGGTGAGGAGGGTGTCGCCGGGGCGGACGTCGACGGCGTCGGTCCACTGCTGGGTGTTGTGCACCCAGAAGGGGTGGTGGTCGGTCGCGGCGACAGTGGACTGCTTGCCGTCGGGTTCGGTGACGGTCAGGTCGGTGAACGCGCGGTCGTCCGGGGTGTAGATGGTCGCCTCGACAGCGCGGGGGCCGCGCTCACCGGTGAGCGGGTCGGCGGCGAGGACCTGATCGCCGACGGCGATCTTCTCGATGGGGCGGGAGGTACCGTCGCCCATGCGCACCAGGGTGCCCGGCGGGAAGCTGTTGGGGCAGGACGGCCGCATCCGCAGGTCGTCCTGCCTGCGCCACAGGTTCTGCAGGGAGGTGCCGAGCTTGCCGGTCTTGACGCCCCACTTCTCCAGGCGGGCGCCCAGGGTGGCCCAGCCGCCGATGGGGATGGTGGAGGCGCAGGACAGCGCGGCGTCCTTGTACTTGTCGGCTTCGCCGGTCAGCTGGCCTTCCATGATGTACAGGCCGCAGTTGGCGAGGCTGAACGGGACGCTGGTGGCTGGCAGGGAGCCGAAGATGTCGAAGGTCAGGTGTACGAGGTCGAGCGTGAAGTCGAGCTTTTGCTTGAGGGGGAGCCTGGCGAAGTACACGAGTGTCTTCTGCACGGGCGGGAGGTTGTTGTAGAAGTAGGCGTCCCAGGCAGCACTGACCTGCTGCCTCCACATGTAGTCGTCGTAGAGCTCCCGCTCCGCCTTGTACTCGCCGAGTGCCTTGTCGAAGACCTGCTTGAGGGTCTGGGCGTCCGCGCCCGCACGCTCGGCGGACTGCCGTGCGGCGGTTGCCGCGGCGTAGCCCTGTGCCGCGCTGTTGTAGGCCGCAGTCGCGCTGGCGTGCGCGGAGATGGCCGAGGCGGCGGCGGAGTCTGCGCTGGCTGCGGCTTTCCGTCGGGCGCTGTCGGCGGTCTTGGCGGATGCGGTGGCCTGGTCGGCCGACTGCTTGGCCTGCTGTGCGTAGGACTGGGCTTGGCTCGCCGCCGCCTTGGCCTGGTCGGCGGCTTGCCGGGCCTGCTCTGCGTAGCCGTCTGCTTCGTCCTTCGCCGCGCGGGCGGTGGCGTAGGCCTGTGTGGCGAGGGCTGCGTTGTAGCGGGCCTTGGCCGCGACGTCGTCGGCCTCGGCGATGGCCTGCTGGACTTGGGCGATGTGGACGGCGTTCAGCTGGTCCTGGCGCAGGGCGCGGTACTGCCCGGCTTCGACGAAGGCGTGGAGGATGTTGGCCGGGCTGACGAGCGCGGCTTCGGCCGCGGCGCGCATCTCGGGTCCGCCGTTGTGCGACAGGCTCGCTGCGGTGACACGGTCGTCGGTCTCCCGGGCCCGGTACTGGGTGACGGTCAGGAAGTCGACCAGCGCCTGGGTCGTTGCGGCCCGGATTGCCGCGTTGCTGGCCTCCTTGACACCTGGGCCGCCTATCTGGCCGATCCGGGTGACCTCGACGAGGTAGTCGGTGGTCGCGGTCTCGTGCTGTCCGTTCTCCACGAAGGCGTGGAGGCCGGCGGGGTCGCCCTGCAGGGCCGTGGTGGCCGCCGTCCGTACCGACTCGTAGGGGGAGGATGCGGCGAGTTGGCGCGCGCGGTCGGCATCGTCCTGCTGCTGTGCGCTCTGCCAGCCTGTCCGGGCGTAGTCGAGCATGGCCTGATCGGCGCCTGCGAGGGCGTATTCCGCAGCGGTCCGGCTCCACGGGCCGCCGGCCTTCATGGCGGTGATCGCCATCCTGCGGCCGGCCGGGACGATCTGGGCGGGGTCGGCGCCGGGCTGTGCGGCCTGGGATGCGAGTGTGTTGAAGTCCTCGTCGAGCTTCTTCGCCTCGCTGAGCGCCTTCGCGCTCGCGGCCTGCGCCGCTTCGTAGTCGGCCGAGAGGTCCTGGGCGTGATTGCGTCCGGCGTTGGTACGCGCGGCGACGTCCTCGGCCTCGCTCTTGCGGGCGAGGTCGTAGACGCTCTTCGCCTTGTCCACTCCCGCCGTGGCTGCGGAGGCCGCCGCCTGGGCCGCCTCCGAGTGCACGCGTGCCTGCTCGGTGGCCTGCGCGGCGTCACCGGCGTGCGAGGCGGCCTTCGAGGCGGCCTCGGCCGCTGCCTTCGCCCTGGCCGCGGCCGAGTTCGCCGCGTCGCGCGCCTGGCCGGCGGCGAGGCCGGCCTCGGCCGCCAGCGCGGTCGAGACCTTGGCGGCCCTGGCCGACTCCTGCGAATACCGGCGCGCCGCCCCGGATGCCGCCGACGTCTCAAGGGCGGACAGGCCCGCCTGGACCGCAGACCGGCCGGAGGCGTCCGCGGAGTCGATCGCGGCGTTGACGTTGGTGACGATTTCCGTCGCCAGCTCGTTGACACGGATGACCGAACTCGCCGCCCGGCGGGCCCTGTCGGCTGCCTGGGCCGTGCTGGTGGCCAGCTGTGCGGAGAACAGCGCGTACTTGATGCCCTCCTCGTCCGCCTTCCCCTCGGCTGCCGCCTTGAGGACGCGGGCGGTGGCCTGGTCGGCGTTGACTGCGGCGGCCGACGCTTCGGCGGCCGCGTGGGCCGCCGCCCTGGCAACAGAGTTCGCCGAACGGGACGCCGCGACCGCCGCCTTCGCGGCGTCGACCGCCCGCCGTGCCGCCTCGGCGGCCCGCCGGGATGCCTCGGCCGCGCGAGCCGTGTCGTTCAGCGCCCCCGCGGACTCCGCCGCCGCCACAGCCGCGGCCTCCTTGGCCAGACGCGCCGCCGACACGGCCCGGTCCCCGGCCTCCGTGGCCGCCGCCGCTTCCTGCTCGGCGCGCAGCCCGGCGGCCTTCACCTGCTCGGTGAGCTGCGTGATGGAGGCGGTCTCCTGGTCCTGGGCACGGGCGATGTACTGGCCGACCGTCAGGAACTCCCGCACGTCCTCGGCGGTGCCGTGCATGACCGGGTTCGTGGCGCGCTTGGTGGCTTCGCCGCCGGAGCTCTCGATCTGGGTGACCCGCACCAGATCGTCGGTCTCGCGCTGGGTGAACTGTTCCCGGTTGAGGAAGGCGTCGAGTTGCTCGGGTGTGCCGTGAAGGGCCGCGTCGCCCGCCTGCCGCACCCCTGGGCCGCCGGCGTCGGTGATGCGGGTGGCCTCCACGGCCTTGTCCTGCTGCAGCGGGGTCTGCCAGCCCTCCTTCAGGAAGGTGTCAAGGTCCCCGACGGAGCCCGCCAGGGCCTTCTCCGCCGCTTCCCTGAGACCTGTTCCGCCCTGCGCGACGATCTGCAGGGCCGCTTCCCTGTCGTCCTGGTACTCGGCTGCGGCCCTGCCGGATTCCAGGAACCGGCGAACGTCCTGCTCTGACCCCATGAGGGCGATCTCGGCCGCCGCCTTGACGGCGGGTCCCCCAGATTTCCAGAACTCGACAATCTTGCCTCGGTCCGTCGCACCCAGACCACCAGGTGGTGGTTCGTCGGCCGCAACGGGCGCAGCCGAGAGCAGGCCACCGATCAGAGCCATCGGGACGACCGTCCGGGCAAGCGCCCGGATGAACCGAAACCTCCCTTCTCTCCGGCGCCGCCTTATCGTGCCGTGATTCAAAGCTACCCCTTCGATCACCGATACCTGCTGGTTAGCCACAGACCACCAGCAACGATCGCAACTTCACTGATGATCCGTCAGTTTACTTTGCCAGGAGTGCTACTAATATTAGGTCAATTCACCCAGCGGCAGTCGAACGGTTCAATACGCGGACTTTCCGCACCAACATGCCAAAGGCTCCAAAGCATGGACTAAAGGCGCATCAGAACAGGGCTGATCGACATTTATGACCCACTAGAATTCCCATAGCCCTGCTGGTGCGAGGGCCTCGCCGGGCCCCGATACTTTGCGCTCAGATCCACGGGAAGAATGCGTACATGACTCTGAAAGCACGTCGCACGCTGACCGCAGCGGCGATAACCCTCACTGCCCTCGGCGCCACCCCGGTCGCCGACGCCGCCGCCGAACCCACCCCCAACGCCGCGGCCCCTCTTGCGTCCGAATCATTCGCCTACCCCAACGCCGATGAGGTACTAGCCCAAACCGGCGCCAAGCTCATCCGCGGCAATGGAGGCATTACCCACACCTCCTGCGCCCAGCCCCACGAGATCGAGGTCTGGGCCCGCAGCATCAGCCTGCCCCAAAACCTGATGTGCTTCTCCGCCCCCGGAGCCAGTGGCTACCTAGCCCTGTCCGTCCCCGGGGCCTTCAGACTCGCGACCTACGGCCGTGACCTGCACGCCAGTGTCACCACCAGCGGCGGCAACCAAACCGTGGACGTCCCCCGGGACACGTTCACCGGCATCGGTGAAGGAGGTACGACCCCCACCAAGGCCGTGCTCATGGAACTGCGGGTGACCGGTTCCAGCGCGCCGCCCCCAGCAAGCCAGCCCACCGACCCCGCGCTCGCCTTCGCCGCCAGACTCGACATCGGCGGCAAGCGTGCATGCAGCGGTGCGCTCGTCGACCAGTACTGGGTCATGACCGCGGCCAGTTGCTTCACCGACACTCCCGACAACCTGTCCACGGTCCCCGCCGGTGCGCCAAGGGACAGGACCGTTGCCACCGTCGGCCGCACCGACCTCGCCAACACCGGTACCGGTGCGGTGGTCGACGTGGTCGAACTCATACCCCGCACCGACCGTGACCTGGTTATGGCCCGCCTCGCCTCCCCCGTCCAGGGCGTCGAGCCGCTGGCGATCGCCACCTCCGCGCCGGCCGCCGGGCAGGCGCTGCGCGTGCCCGGCTACGGCCGCACGGCGACCGAATGGGTGCCCACCAAGCTCCACACCACCACCCACACCACCGGCGCCATCGCCGCCACCGGTATCGACACCGCGCCCGTCGCAGGTGCGGCCCCGCTGTGCCAGGGGGACGCCGGTGCGCCGATGACGCTTGATCGGAACGGCACGAGCGAACTCGTCGCCATCGCCACCCGTTCCTGGCAGGGCGGCTGCCTGGGCACGCCCGCGAGCGAGACCCGCACCGGCGCGACGGCCACACGTGTGGACGACCTCGAGCAGTGGATCACCAGGACCAGGCACTCCACCCCGTCCGGGACGACGGTCAGCTCCTCGCCGTACACCGCGGTCGACCCCGCCACCGGACACCTGATCACCTTCGTCCAGGACAGCAACAACCACCTGTGGTCCGTCGACCCCCAGGGCGAAGGCTGGAGCGACCTGGGCGCCAACGCCGCGGCCAGGCCCACCACGATCGTCAACCCGGCCAACAACCACGTCATGGTGTACGTCAACGGCCAGAACAACCAGCTCTGGTCCTACGACCGCAACACCCGCACCTGGCTCCGGTTCGACCGGACCAGCGCCGGCACCGTACTCGCCGCCGACGCCGTGCCGCACACGGTCGTCGACCCGGCCAACGGACACCTGATCACCTTCGTGCGCGACACCGCCAACCACCTGTGGTCCGTCGACCCCCAGGGCGAAGGCTGGCACGACTTCGGCGCGTTCGCCGCCGGCGACCCCGTCCCGGTGGCCAACCCCAACGACGGCCACATCGTCGTCTACGTCAACGGCCCGGACAACCGGCTCTACTCGATCGACCGCACCGGCGGCAGGCAGGTCCGGTTCGACCCGACCACCTCGGGCACCGTCATGGCTCCCGGCTCCGCCCCGGTGACCGTCGTCGACCCCGCCAACGGGCACTTCACCACCTTCATCCGCGACACCGCCCACCACCTGTGGTCTGTCGACCCGCTCGGCCCCGGCTGGCGCGACTGGGGCGCCAAGGCCGCCACCGACCCCTTCGCCGCCGTCAACCCCGCCGACAACCACGTCATCGTCTACCTCAACGGGCCCGACAACCAGCTCAACTCCCTCGACTACACCACCGGCACCTGGACCCCCTTCATCCCCACCCCCGCCGGCACCGTCCTCGCCACCGACACCTCCCCCCACACCGTCGTCGACCCCGCCACCGGACACCTGATCACCTTCGTCCGGGACACCAACAACACCCTGTGGTCCGTCGACCCCCGAGGCCCCGGCTGGGCCCGCTACCACGGCGGCCCCTCCGCCCCCTGACCCCCAGACAAGCCCCCTGAACCTGAGAAGGATCGGCCCTGCTGGCCAGCAGGGCCGATCCTTCCGAACTCGTAGGCCTTCACCCGCGCGCCGCAGCCTGGTGGCGAGACCGGCGCGATCGCCGGGCGCAGTGGCTGAACGTGCTGCACGACCGGGAGTCCTTCCTGGGTCTCCATGTTGCCTGGGCCGGTGCGGTCCGGGCCGCGGCAACACTGCCCCTGCGCGGACGTCGGCAGTCCCTCGGGGTGCGACGCGGAGAGGGTTCCAGCCAACGGCGGCACGGGATGGCATGGAGGGACAATCCGGGGACGACTGCCGGGCCACGGCCTGACAGCCGCAGCGACGGGAGCGGGAGGACGGCCACCTTGCCGAGACGGTTCGTCGACGGAAATTCCGGGGCGTTCCGGCCCCGGCTGTGGCCATAATGGCCCGCCCGACGCGGTCCCCACCAGGGATGGCGTACGCGCACAGGAAATCAGGAGACACCCCCGTTGGCACTTCCCACCGCACGCATCGCACCGGTGATGCTGGCACTTCTCGCCTTCACCGTCGGCTGCTCGGCCTCGGCCACACCGCCCCCGTCGGCAGGTGGGGACCGGAGCGCTCCCGCGCCCGTGGCCCCCACCCCCTCGACAGCCCCAGCGGGTGCCGCACCGTGGCGCACTCTCGCGCCCTTGTCCCGGGAACAACTGACCGCCGCTCTGGTGCCCGTCGCCGATCTGCCGCCGGGCACCACCACCGAGCCCGAGAACGGCACCGCGATGACGAACGCGATGGCCACCGCGGCACAGCACTACCCGGCCTGCGCACCGGTCCTCACCGCCATGTCCGAGCGACCCGAGAACTCCGTTCGCCGCTGGTACATCACAGGCAACAACGTCCTCGGCAACCGGACCCTGGTCGACCTCGCGAGCTTCTCCGACGGCCGCTCCCGGGAGCGGTTCGACGCGCTGCAAAAGGCCGTACACGGAGGCGGCTGCACCGGCTTCCGGCTGAGCGACACAGGGCCGCACCTACGGATCGAGCCGATACCCGCCCCGGCACCCGAGGCCCCGGCAGTCGGCTTCCGCATCGTCTCGCCCACCGGTGCGATCACCTCCCAGGGAGGATCCACCTGGGTCTACCTCTACACAGCGATCGGCGACAACCGCATCCTGTTCACCACCCGCGACGACACCGCCCACGCACCGGCCCTGCGCACCGACCTGGTGAACGCCCAGACCCGCCGACTCACCACCACACCGGCCAGCTGACCCCAAGACCGGCGCTCACCCCGGCAGGACAGACCGCGCCGCCCCGGGCGGTGCGCGGCGGACCGTCTCGGCGCCGGCCGCGAACTGCGCAACAAGCTCGCCCACGCCGACCTGACCGGCACCGCCCTGCGGTCGTGGTGGTGCCCATGGTGCGCGCCGCCTTCGACGCCGCCCACCTGCTTTTCCCCGCTCCCACCGGCCGGGACAGAGCCGTAGGAGAGGACGGAAAAATCTATCAGTTCGACACGGAAGGTATCGTGATGAACCCAGGCGAGAGGACATGGGATGTCGCCGGCATGCAACGCAGCCAGTGACCCGGAGCAGTACACCTATCTCTGGGACGGGTCGGAGCCCGGTTGGGTCCTGTGTCAGAACAAGATCGCTGATATCCCGACGATCTTCAATCGGGTCACCCGCATGCTCCTTCTGATGGAGGACAGCGACGAATGGCGTGCTCTCTCAGAGACGATGCTGAGCCACGGCGTTCCGCTGCTGGACGGAATCCCGCCCGAGGAGTAGCCGAACGGTCAGGTCGAGCGGCAACGCCGACTCGACCTGACCCCGGGCGCTTCAACCTCACTGAGCCGCCGGTGATCCGCAGCAGACACCTACACCCGGGATCGGGTCAACCAGCGGCGCAGGCGCAGCAGCTGATGCGGCACCGGGGCGGCCCACCGCCGGAGGCGGCCGGCGCGGGCCTCGAAGACACTGAGCCAGGTGAGGGCCGCTGCGACCCGACACCGACACGGCCCTGTAGGTTCTGCGCGTGACAGCCACCGATGACCGACGTTTCCCCGCCGCACTGGCCGCCACGCTGGCCGTGCCGTTCGACTACGACGGCGGCCAGGGCATCGACTTCGA